>DATIJL010000015.1 GCA_035478595.1 Candidatus Chromulinivoraceae bacterium | reverse complement strand
CAAGAAGGTATCTACCACCTCAATTAAATTCTTGATATGATGAGAACGTAAAATACGCATGTTGCTTCTCCTTTTTTGTTTTGTCACTTCAAGGATAGCAGATGCGTATTTGCATTTGGAGGGTTTTGAGACTCAGGTTGTTTACAGTCAGCCTCACTCACTGAACTTACGTCTCGGTGAGAGAGGCTATTAAACGTATGAATACGGTTATCTTGCTCACTAAGCTTGAGAATTACCTTCTTCCGAGACAGTATTGTCCAATAAAGACCGTGAAGGGTGTGAAGAAGATTGCCATTGCTGATGTCACGCGTTCCACTGTCTAAGGGGTGGGTTAAGGAGTAGGTCCTCTAAATCACGATAGCAATACTATAACCAGCCTAAGGCCATTTTTTATTTATAGCGCACCTTTAGAATATAAATACTTTGCACTCTAACTATAGTGGAGGCCACTCAAGAGATGAGTAGCAAGAAAGAAAATACTAGCCAAATGAGATAATATATCGTAAAATAATTATTGTTTTCATTTCACTACCGACGAGAGGAAGTATCGTGGTCAGAGGGATCGGAAGAGCCGGTATGAACCAGAAGGCGGCGGACGAGATGATCTTCGGCATTCTCCAGAGCATCGCCCAGCGAGCTGGTGGCACGATGGTCGCCACCAAAGGAGACTACCGTACGATCGAGGCACGAGTCGCCGCCCTCCTCCGTGTACCTATGTCCCACAACGCCATCGGAGAGACGATCAACGGTCTTCAGAAGCAGGAGAGGATTCGCCGTATTGGCACCGACCGCACCTCGGTCGAGGTCTACAGCTGATCGTCTGTGAATGATTGACCCGTGATCAGCCTGGTATATTAGCCAGGCTGATCACGGAAGTTTGATAACCTCTCAGTAGAAATACTTTGCAATTTCCTTATGCTAGAATGTGTCGAAATAATCCGACAATCAATAATGGTCAGTATTGCCTTGCCGGGCCTTTTATTAAAAGTAACGTCAAGTATTTGAGTGGGAGACTGTCATATACTGACAGTCTCCCACTTGATCTCTCGCCTTCAACCAGCGCGGATAATGCAATGAGCACGCATCCCCGCAGCAGTCACTTAGCTAGCCCTCTCCCGTTCGGCCGCAGTTCTCGAGCAACCCTTTGGAGAGCACGAGTTGTGGTTGGAGAGCGTCGCATCGGTGTTCGCTGGATTTCCCCAACAAACTTTACCAAGCTTGACTGTACACTTCCCATCAGATAGCGGTAGACCAGTAGGTTCCGGGCTTTCTGAAGTGGACATACTGCATCCCTTTCGTCGAGGTAAATGCTGCCTTGCTAGTGACCCTGAATGAATTCAGAAGATCTTATTGAATATATAATAAAATAAAGTTTATGACAAATGGACTCAACGTAATCTCGCATAATCTTCGAATAACATAAATATAAGCCCAAGGGGAAGAATCTCAGATCACATCATTAGTGACAACGAGATTCCTCCCTTGGGCTCTACATCAGGGACAGCTCAGTATCTACTGTTTGCCAGCTGTCTTATTACTATGTCCCCCTCGCGGCCGTAGTTCTCGAGCAACCCTTTGGGGAGCACGAGTTCTTGTCGGCAGCAGTGGCGTCGCGATCTACGCGCCGTCCCCAGCAGACAAGGCCGCTGTCGACCGTGCACATCCCCTCACCCGTCGGTGTAAGTGGACCGGTGATAGCATCCTTCCCACCGTGAGATCTACCACCATGGCCTGCGGACATATCATCCTCGATTCTCGATGACGGATAAAACCTGAACTGCCATATTATACCTTAGTCAATCCTATTTAGACAAGAGACTTTATATGTTGTAGAATCAAGGAATTTCTTCCGCCAGGTAAAGCGGCTTGCTCGAAAAAAAGGAGCCCTGATGATGTCGATCTGATGTATCGTATTTTCCTTCGAACCAATACTAGATAACAAGGCTACTACTAATAGCTATGTGCTAGTAAAATACCCCGCGGCTTATAGTCGCGGGGATCATAAGATTACCCGCAGATCCTCTGATAGTATTGCGGACACTGGAAGTCAGACACAAAACCGAAGACCTATAAATGCACAGATAATCGTATCATAAGTAGTCTAAATCGTATTGCGCTGAATAAACCGATTAGCTATTAGGTGGACACCAGTACATGCATAATAAGGTAAATACCTAGTGCTCATTTGTAGGCTGGGTCATCAATGCTATGCTATGATATGGCGAATATTTTTTCTTAGGTGCAGCGCGTTACTAGCATAGTAATATAGGGCGTTAGGGTGGTTCCGGTAGACTGTTCGATGTTCAGGTTAATCCCCTGTCCCGTCTGTAGATACATAGTCGCAGTAAGAAACTGTTGGGATTCTGTAACACCATCCCCTATCGCTGGGCGAACATCAGCGAAATTAAATTGGCAGCTGGAGAGTATTTGTAGAGTGATCGGACCGGTTAGTCCCGCGTCTCTCCAATAAACACCTGCCGTCACCGAATAAACGCCAGTCTGTAGTATAGTCACGATAGATGGTGAGCCGCTATTCCAACTGATACTTGCAGTATCCAGCTGTGCGGTAATACCAGTAAAAGCCACTTGGGTGAATGTCTTATTCAAGATAGTAGGGCCACTCGCCTCAACTCCTATATACGCCGCTATGCTAGTAGGAGTGGGAAGCTGAGCGGCGGCAACGCGACCGCTACCATCTAGACCAGCATACCCGCCGGATTGGTTCTTGTTTGCAAGTAATTCTGTCCCGATATTAGTAACGGCTGAGGGTGTGAGAGTCCCGTCACTGTTATGCGCTACTCCTAAAAACTCATTGAGTAGCGTACCCCAATTGCCGTCATCACCGTTAGGTACAGGTAATCTTGCCATGCTTGAGCTCATTGTATCAGGTACGTAACATCAAGCACAAGTACTTTAGAAACCTCAAGATATGTGCCTCCTAAAATCCAAAACCAATAAATAGTCCAAGTTTCATAAGCGTTATTAGAGTGAATATTGTAGTATTAGGGTAATGGATCAACTTACTAAATTTGGCTGGACAGCAAATCTCTCTGAAATATGGGCGCAGTTGGACTTGAAAGGTCTCTATCCGGCGCGCATTGTGGCGGATTTCGGAACGTCGTTGAAGGTGGCTCTTCCTGATATTCGTGTTGCCGAACTTTCAGGAAAGATGGCGCATTATACAAACCGTGATAATGCGCCAAAGGTTGGCGACTGGGTCGCTGTCCGACTCTTAGATAATGGCCCTGTTGTTATAGAGGAGGTCTTGCCCAGGCGTAATGAAATTACTCGTAAGATTGCAGGTAAGCGAACTACCAAGCAGGTCATTGCGGCTAATGTAGATGTCGCCTTTGTCTTACTGGCGCTTGATGATGATTTTAGCATTGAACGCCTACGTCGATTTTTATACCAACTTTCTGTATATGCCATTCGTCCCGTTATTGTACTGAATAAAGCCGATAAGACTGATACCATAGCTACCTACACCGATCAACTCAAGGAATTTAATTTACCTATTGTTATCGCAACGGCTACCACCGGAGCTGGTATTGATGAGATTTTAGCCCATATACAGCCTGGTGATACTGCTATCCTTCTTGGATCATCTGGAGTCGGTAAATCAACGATTACGAATAGAATGCTTGGTGAAGAAGTGCAGAATACCCAGGCTGTTCGTAGTTCTGACTCAACAGGAAAGCATACGACGGTCCACCGTGAATTGTTCGTACTATCTAACGGTGGCATGCTTATTGATACGCCTGGCATCCGTGAATTACAACTATGGGGCGATGAGGGTGATCTTGATGAAAACTTCAGTGATATCGTTCTTTTAGCAAGTCAGTGCAAATACACATCTTGCAGCCATACTCATGAAGCTGGTTGCGCCGTGCTGCAGGCACTACGGTCTGGTACTTTGGACGCATCTCACTATGCAAGCTATCAAAAAATGAAAAGTGAACTAGGCGGACTAAAGGCTAAAAAGGATGTTCGGGTGCGTCAGGACAACAGACGGTCTCACAAGGCTGTCACCGACCAGACAAAAGACATCTTGCGAGAGATGCACAACGATATATAAAACAAGGTTCCGTGCTGCATACGATTTTGGATTACTTGTGCTACATATTGACTCGTGTTACACTCAGGTTTAATGCATAAGCGAAAGTATTCCAAGGTATGAGAGCACGTACTTCGGAAATTGTATTTCGTAAAAATAGCCCTATGGGGCTATTTTTTTATGCAAAAAAATAATCCTAAAAAGGAGGCCACATGAACAGTAACTATAGAGGTGTTGAAGATAGCGAAGCGTTTAGTAAGGTTGCGAACAAGCTTCGTAGCTTCTGTCTTAGCAAGGGTTTTTGCGAAGTTCACACTCAGGATAGGCTGAGTATCTTAGCCGCCTGTGAAGATCCGGAGACGGTTGCGACGTATAACTACATGGGTCAGGTATGGCCCCTGCCCCAAACAGGTCAGATGTGGCTCGAGTACGAACTACTCACCCGGCCAAAGTTACCTGGTGTGTTTTGTGTCAGTACGAGTTATCGCAATGAGCAGCATCCTGTTCCGGGCCGACACAAACTGATCTTTCCAATGTTTGAATTTGAACTTAAAGGGACAGTCAAAGACCTTGAGGACTTTGAGACCGAACTGCTCGAATACCTTGGTTTCGGTGATAGGAAATCATATTACTATAAGAAATATGACGAATTAAAAAAGTACTATAAGGTACACGAGCTCTCTCATGTTCATGAGGGTAAGATGCAGAAGGACTTCGGACCTGTCGTATTCTGTGAAGAGTTTCCAGTATATACATCGCCTTTTTGGAACATGAAGAAAAAAGGTGCTGAGCACGCGAATAAGATCGACGTCATTTTGTATGGTCATGAAACGATCGGAAGTGCCGAACGAAGTACGAATATACGAGAAATGTCGGAGAATTTCTACTCTATAAGCGACGGCAAATATGCCGAGAAACTATTCGAACTTTTCGGTAAAGAACGAGTCGAAAAGGAACTGCATGAGTTCTTGGGTCTTGAGTTCTTCCCTCGTGTCGGTGCGGGTATAGGTCTAACGAGACTGATTGATGCAGTCGAAAAACGCGAGACCGCAGCTGCAGCTGAAACGGCTGATCAAACAGGTGCATCGACAGTTCTAGTTACGGTATAGACTGAGTCAGGACTGACAATGGTTTTATCGGTTGGGTCTAAAAAGAAAACTCCCGGTAACTCAGTGAGCTACCGGGGCGTTCCCTTCTTTCGAATGCATCTTACTTGTGTATTCCGACGATCGCCTCGGGCCCCATGAGCTCAAGGATTACCTCTGCCGTGAATACGAGTGCGAGCAGCGCCGCCTCATTGGCTTTGGGGTGTCCGGCGGCGATACGCTTCACTTCGCGGAAAGCGACGGTCGGGTCGAACCGAAAGGCGAGCATGCCAGTCTCGCGTCTAAGCTCGTCGTGCGCCGTAAAACCGTAGCCACTGTTCAGGCTCACGCCGATGAGGCCACCGATATGAGGACCTGAAACGCCCAGGATCGCCTTGGCTACACGCATCGATTCGTCAAGGTCGACGAAGTTGACGGGTAGAGTCCGGGCCCACGCAGCGATGTTCCGACGAATCATCATCGGAACCTTGAAGCCGATAGCCTCAAGGAACTTGTAGCCGCCTGCGTGAACGTTGGTTAGACGTTGCTGGACGAACCCGTTCATCGCAAGCTCCAGGGCACCGCACTCTTTGTGGAACAGTGAGTGCAGGTGATGTAGCGCGTGGCTGAGAAACCGACCTCCAAATAGGTAATTGTGCATGAATCCGAGACTCAGTGCACCTCCAGCTAGGCCGGCTGCACCGCTGAGCCGATCATCAATACAGATGACATGCTCGTTGGTGTACGGCGCATAGCTTGAAGGGAGACTCATGAGCCTGATGCCCCGAGCGACTTCGTCCACGTGAGCCTTCAGGTTGACAGGATCAAGGCTGCCTCGCGCGGGTGCATGATCACCGAGACGAAATACTCGGGGGGATGCCGTGTGCAGCATGTACGTTTCGTGCCCTTCTAACTGGACGCTTTCGAATGTTAGGAACTGAGGTATTCTACACCTTTTACTATTGTTTTACAATATTTTGCAGTAAATAATAGGTCACTTTGTACGATTCATCAAATCAAATAATAACTTCGCTATACAAGAAAATAATTTTGAGCAAATGTAAGGTTTATTGGTGGGTACGACGCTTTTCGCATCGTACCCACGATAATCTAGTTGATTAGCTAGAGAACCGCAAATTCTACTCCTCGTAACCGGGACAGTAGTACTCCATGTCATCCGACGTGTAGTAGTGCCAGCCGTGTTTTATTTTGTCGATCACTTTCCAGCAAGACCGCCAGGCAGCCACGAAAATGCCCTTCTCCTCATCGAGCGGATGCTCCCACGGATGGTGTGTTTCGCTGTCGAGACACAAGATGAGGTCTTTTCATTTGATTAATTCGAATAAAAAGATCACATCTCGCACCTTCTTGACGGGTAGGGTCGGGGGTTCGCACCCCCGACCCCGTCGTACACTCTTCTAGGCGTGCAGGTGGCGCGAACGCTTCAGGTCCCATCCGTCGCTTTCGAACGAGGAGTGCGAGTTCCAGCTGCCAACTCGCTCTGGGTCGCGCTTAATGCCATCCCGCGCGAGTATCTTAGCCATCTGATGACGGCTCACCACGCGAAGCTGAGTAACCTCCCCTCGGTAGACATCAGCCTTGGCATGTCGAGTTGGCTCAGTAGTGAGCGCGCGGCAGTAAATCTCAAGCGTGAGACCGTCCTCGCCGAACGCTTCGATTGAGGAAACTGAAAAGCGATTGGCTATGGAAGGCGCAATGAAATGAAGCTTCAGCCACCCCTCTGGGTTGATCTCCCATGTGCTGTCGTCCGGTGCCTGACGACCTTCATGAGCGTCGAGCCACCTGTTGTTGTAGCCGATACGCGTCGGAGTCGTGATAGCAGTTGAAGCAGTGTTGTTGTGAATCCACACTATGAACTCACCATTCACTACTGGTAGGTAGAGTGTCTTGCTCTGCATGTGATATGCCAGTGACACTCCTGCTCCACCGATACAAGCCCAAAACTCAATCGCTTCTGAAACGGGCTGGACGTGGTCGATAGAACGATAGTTGGATCGAGCCATGAAGATCACCTTCGGTGTCCGGGCGCAGCGATGCGCTGACGTGAACGAGTGTACAATGCTACGTTATTATATTTTATTGTTTTTCGCAAATGATAATTTACAAGTCAGCTGTCATATAATAGGCGCATGAGTGAAATACGACGAGGTATCGAACGAGGCTCGAAACTCGAGTATGAAGAGGATCGTGAGCAATTCCTAATTCTGCCGGATGGTCGCAGGATGGCTTATAAGAATAGAGGGCGTGAAAACGACTATCCCATCTTTTTCTTACATGGCACACCCGGTGGCAAAGACGGGCCACTGCCACGTAATCTTAGCTTACGACTTGGGGGCGTGCGACTTATTGTACCTGATCGTTCTGGATATGGAGGATCTGATAGGGATCCCGATCGATCCATTAGCTCTATAGCAGAAGATATTGCATTTCTTGCCGACTCTTTAGGGATTGACCGTTTCTCAGTGGCAGGCAGATCAGGTGGTGCTCCCCATGCACTAGCGTGTGCGGCGTTACTAAAAGACCGCGTTCAATCTGCGCTGGCACTTGTGAGTATCGCACCGCCCGATGCGCAGGGACTCGACTGGTATGCTGGTATGGGGCCGGGCAATGTGGCGGAATATGAGCTTGTCGACAGTTTCTTAAAAGGTAGTTTGTCGGCAACTCGCACAATTAATGCGTTGCGTGCGAATACAACCGACGCCATGAGGTCGGGCAACTTTATTGATCTTGAGCTTCGAAGCCAATTGCCACTTCCAGATCGTAGAGTTATAGGAGATGCTGCTATTCGGAGCGCACTCAATGTAGGTTTTGAGAATGCAGCAGCTAATGAAGATAATTTAGTTGTGCCTCCAGACCCTCTTGATGGCAGTAGAGCGTATGTCTCTGGGCAGTATGATGATCATATAGCATTTCGCACTCCCTGGGGGTTTGATCCAGCAGATATCACATGCCCTACACTTCTGTGGCATGGGAAAGAAGATATTTTTTCACCTTTTAGTCACTCAGAATGGCTGCAGGCAAGAATCCCTGGTTCGGTTCTAGATGCGTCGCCTGAACAAGCGCATTTTGGAGCAATAGAAGCCTTTCCATTCTTACTAACTTGGGTAAGAATGAACGCAATGATACCACGATCTCGTGATTGACATACAAACATGATGTTGTATGCTATGATCAGGTTTCGTTCTCTGAGAGGTGGCATGGCATGAGCATCATAGCATTGATGATCCTGGCACAGCTCGCCAATGTGGTGAGCGGGATGTGGATCGTAGCGAACCTCGTCGCCTCGGCGGCGGGGTATTGTTATTTTTAGGCGTCCTATTATTTAAATAACAGCCGCGCTTCGCTTGCCTTAATACTTTTTGATAGGATCATTCTCATGGATCATTTCGATCAAGAATCCAGCATACTCAACACGGTCGGAACTAATAGTCGTGCTGTTTTGACGGGCTAACTCGTAATAACGAATGAGTACTGTATCACCTACGCCTATAATAACGTTATTGTATCCAGAACTTCTTGTGGCGTTGAAAGTTTTTATTGCATCGACAGGAAGAGCTACTGAGAATTGTCTTCCTGATGTGGATACCCCCGTAATCTGTGTGCCATTGACGTTTGTAAGTTTTAACTGGATCTCGCGCACTTCAGCCTGCTTAGATATGATCTCTTGACCTAACGGGTTATTACCATTATCTTGGTAGAGATCGACAGCACCGCTTTCCACGCAACTATCCACTTCATTGCCAGCACATGGGGTGATCTGCGCGATTTGACCTTGTTTGTCTGCACCATAATACTCTATGGGGAGGTCTGCTTTTACGATGTATGTTACTCTTTTTTCAAGTTCTTCTGGATTCGTTGTGAACCTTGTCGGATCACTGGTTGCACCGACATGTTGGCGGTATTTTGTGTAGAGCGTATATAAGATTGTATCTCCAGGTCGGATATCGCTCGCTGTCGCCTCCAATCCGTTAACGACATATTTCGTTGCAGGTGTTATTTTTTGTATGCTGAGCGCATTTGTTCTACCGTCCTTAGACTGAAGAGTATCTTTAGAAAGAGATAGTACGCTGCTCGCATTTTGGAGGGCTGTCTGTTCCACAATTTGACCATCCACTGGTATTTGAGGAATTACTGAGTCATCTTGTGGCGCTAGTGCTTGCTGCACGGCGCTCATTTCACAGCGGGCCTGGAGGATCTTCTGTATTTCAGAAGGATCAATCGTACTCATCTTTTTGACCTCGATCGTCTGTTTCGCTGCTTCACTGCCACAGTTCTGGAGGGAGGCAACGACCTCGACGCGTCCGGCAGCGCTTTTAACGGGTGCCTGAATATGAACGATGGGTTTCGTCCAAAGCTGAGTCAGGGCGTACGCCGTACCTGTTATAGCGAGGATTGTTACAAAAGCGATAGCGATGACTGTGAAAGTTGGCAGATGGCGGAGTCGATAGAAGAAAGATACTCTAGTAGGAGCAGGCTTCGCGGCAACATGAGATTTTAAGGAAGTATCGTAATGAATCTTATTCATAATATTATCAGTAAACGCGTCGGTTGCTCCGCTGGGTTGATTTGGTGCTGAGGCGATAACTAGCTGCTCAAATGTAAAACGGTTCATACTAGTTTCTCCTTTAGCTGAGCTTTTGCTCGACGTATCCATGTTCCTATCGTGCCTGTTGTCGTATCGTACTGCTTGGCAATTTCGCCGTAGCTCTTCCCTTCCCAAAAATATGCTTTAATCACAGCGCCATATTTTGGAGGTTCAAGCGTTGTAATGGCATCTCGAATAACCTGTCTCTCGTCTTCTTCAAGATTCACTGGCATTGTTTCGTCCGCGCGTAATTCGATTTCTTCGACATTTACCTGATGTTTATTCTTACGTAAATAATCGAGCGCGGTATTGGTTGCGATTCTGTAGAGCCAGGTTGAGAACCGTCCCTTGTCTGGATTAAATTTATTCAGTTGATAGTACGCTTTGATAAATGCTTCTTGAGCTATATCTTCTGCTTGCTCTCGATCCTTCACTATATGTTCGCAGTGAATAATGAGTCCTGTTTTGTAGCGGTCGACAAGGCTACGATATAACTCGTTATCTTTCGTGATGATTGCTTCTATTAGTTCTTTTTCATCTGTCATATTTGCTATACGCACTTCATGGCTGATTTATTTCAGTAATCACGACATAGTTTAGGTATTGTATCCTATTCTACCACCGTGACAGTGGTGCTAATCGGTGCCCACCCATAAAGCCACGTTATAGTATCTAGCGGAAGATGGACGCAGCCATGGGATCCACTCGTTTTATAGTCGGGACTTCCGAAAGGAAACGTTTGCCACGATGCGTCATGAAAACCGATCGGGCCATCGAATGGGATCCAATAGTGAACAAAATCATCCCAGCTGCCATTGATGTCCGACTCGCGCAGATGTTGATTGATCTGTTTAGAATAGATATGCCATGTTCCGATATTGGTAGCATCGTCAACGCCGTTTGGCGCCTGAGTTGCTCCGGTTGTGACTGCGCTCTGATTGACTAATGTATCTGTTTCGCATGCCCACATATGCTGCGAGCTAATACTAACGAGGAGTAGTTTGCTGACTGCGTTACCAGTGCAAGGAGTAGCTGCTGGCTTTACGCTTGGTGTGGGTGTTGGCGAGGTAATCTTTGGAGTTGGCTGAGTGGTCGCTGTCTTACTCTGTTCCACTGGTTTTTTAGTTGCTGGAGCTTCGGGGGTGGTTTTAGCGTTAGTGGAGTGTTGCCTATAGAGGGCGTAGTCTATACCACCGCTTGTGCAGAGTACTATTAACATTAATATAAATATGCATAGTTTCTTAATTTTTTTAGTACGCATGGACTGTATTTTTAACATATATATCCTTCTTAAACTATGTGTGTTAAACGCCAAAGAAGTGACGGTGGCGGGATTGGATGATCTAGCTCAAGATGGGTTGTGTAGCGTATTTGGCGGATAGTTGTCGATATATCCCCAGCCTCTTTCTGTCCAACTAAAACGGGAGTGCTATATATGACACTATGGACAGGCTCATCGAGCCAACGAAGTGGCATCGTGCTTTGAGATACCACCACATGAAATGTTGATGAACTCCATGGCACTGTATACGTGGCAACGGGGTCGCTTATGGTAAATAGTGGGGTGTCGACGATGTTCTGTTCGGCGGAACTAACGAGTGACGGCGTGGCATCCAGTGCTGATTCAAGCGAAGGGGTATTCATAACAGCACTAATAACCATGACTTCATGGCCGTCTTTTATAGAGTGACTTATCCCTATAAAGCACCCGCCTGCTTCTGGTGTGTTGCCAGTCTTGCCGCCAATAATATTGTTGGTGCCGAGAAGCGTGTTGACGTTATGTACCATCCCGACAATGGGCAGCAAGGCGCTTTCCTCGGACATAATAGAGGCAATGACTGGATTTTTAAGTGCGGCGATACCGAGCTCGATGAGATCGTGCGAGGTGCTTGTCGTGAGTGATGAGAATCCACTTGCATCTGCAACATTGGTTGTCTGCATGCCGAGCGACTTGGCAAGCTGATTTGCTGAAGCAATGTAGGTGGGCATTGAGCCGTAGGCCCAGGTGGCGAGTGTCGTGGCCATGTTATTTGCGGATGGCAGTAGAAGTGCCTCCAAGGCTTGACGTTCAGTAATGGTCTCACCTACAATAACTGGCACAATCGAGCCACCTCTTGCCTGTTCGCTTTCGTAAAAAGCGACATCAGTGTTATCGAGTGTTAAGGAAGTACCCTGGCTGTCTGGAGTGAACGGTTTTGCTCGCAATACGGTCAGCGCGGTTAGTAGCTTAATCGTACTGGCGGTTGGTCGTGGAGTATCATTGTGACTTGCTAGCACGCCCCAGGCAGATGTTCCAACTGCGGCTGATCCAACGTCCGGCCAGGCAATAGTTGATGCTCCTGTCTCAAGCCGTGGAGGTGTGATTGACTGTGGTTTGATGAGCGGGAGCGGGCGAAGCAAGGCATAGGCAACGTAAGAACTGACTAAGAGAACGAGTAAGAATATTACGTAGAGATAATAATGGTGTGAATGCGGTTTGTGTTTGGTTATCATGAATACACTTTCTATTTCTTATACGGTTAGAAAGTAAAATAATTTCAAATAGAGCGTCTTTTTAAGACGCTCTATGAATTTTAGTGTTTATGTGAGAGATATTGTTCGGCGTTACAATACCCACTTGTGTCTGTCGAGCACGGAACGACTTGCTCAAATTCTTTACCATTATATTTTTGGTAGTTCACCGCCGCCGTGAAATCGTTCGTATTTTTAGAGATTGATACAACAACCTGGGCATTGGTATTAACTTGGTCGGGCTGAATTGTTTCCGAATGTGTCAGAGCATCACCGGTTGCGCGGTATGAGAGAGATATATGGTCCCCAACATGGATGTCGGCAAGCGTCAGCCGCTGACTGCCTGAGAAGACGATCACATTTGGGTCTATCTTTGGGAAAGTCTGATCCACTTTCTCGATCGTATCACCCATAGGTATTTCTGAGTGAATACGTATGCCAGAACTACTTATTGCAGTGACTGTGCTATCTACGTAGCCCCCAACAACTGTTCCTTGGTTGAGTGGATTTTTATTTAACTCTCCCATGAGATTAAATGTAGCTTGCGACTGGGCAGTACTTTCGCAGTAGCCTTTGGCAATTTGTACGATCTGGTCGTTGGTAAGTTTTGATCCATTGATCACTCTGTAATAATAGGTAGACTTATTTTTGTCGTATGAGGTTAGAGTAAGCGCACTTGTGATCGTACAGTTATTTGTGTTCACAGTAACAATACGGGCATTATCTACCTTTTTCTCACCACCGAAGAAGGCTTGAATGCCACTCCATCCACCAACGGCGGCATAGGAAGTTCCTCCAATTGCTAAACACGCAACGGCAACACTAAAAACCATTGCTGGTTTTTTTAGTAGACCCATAGTAACAAGTTCCTTTGATCGTGAGAACAACGTACGACGAGGTCGGTCTTCTAACTTACTTACAATAGTTGCGGTAAAGGTTTTAGAGAGCTCGCGGCGAGGTGCATGGTGATATTGTTTTAGTAATGTCTCTAGATTGTCTTTCATGACAGCTCCTTTCTTAATATAGCTTTTGCCCGATGAAGCCAGCCTTTGACTGAACCTACAGGTACTCCAAGAGTCTTAGAGATTTCTTCGTAATCTAATCCCTGCCAGTAGTAGAGGCTGATGGCGGCTTGGTAGCGTGGAGTAAGCTGAAGTACGGCATCGTACAGTTCTTGGTGAGTACTTGTTTGATGGGGACCTGGATGTTGAGATACTACAGTTTCAAATAGGGTATCGTCGGTCGTTATCTCGTGACGATGCTTCTTTAGCACGTCGAGCGCTTTATTCGTTGCTATCTTAAAGAGCCAGGTACTTAACTTATACTCTGTATTGTAGTGATCAAGTTTGTAATACGCCGTAATAAATGTTTCTTGGGCAATGTCTTCAGCGGTATCTTCATCGTGGACAATGGCAAAACTATGATAAAAAATGGCGTTTTTATAACGGTCAACCAGGATGCCATAGGCGACGTGGTCACCGTTTATGCTAAGAGCGATAAGCTCGGATTCATCTTTGTTCTGCATACTATACTTACTGCTAAAGTATACATAAAGTTACAAATAACGTGTTCGTCAGTCTTAAAAACCTCAAGTTTCTTAACGAAACTTGAGGCGGAAGAAGTGGTTTGGGGTATACGTACTAGAAACTGATACTTTGAGAAAGATCGATCCCAAGGTCGTATATCTTTTTATTTTTCATACTTCCAGAATCGACCCTTTGCCTCGGAGATCCACTCTATGGCCTCGGTGACTCGCTGTTGTCGTGTCGTATCTGTCTTTGCACTTTCAAACCAAACAATATAATTTCTGCGGAATGACGGTGATTGATTTTCGAAAATCTGTTTGGCTGTAGGATTTTTTGATAATGCTTCTAGAAAGTATTCTGGGGTTTCTACTGGCTTGCTTCCTGGCGCGGCTTTGGCTGTCTTATCTAGTTTCACGCCTCTATCGTTTAAATCCATTGCCTCTTTTATAAAACTCGCAAGCTCTTCATCCGATGGCAGATCGGACATGCTTGTGATTTTGCTCATGAATCGCTGTCCAGGCTTTACCTTTTTACCTCCAGCAAATCGGGGATCGCTCATGAATTCAGACTTAATGAATGTGAGCGAACAGTGATTTTTAGAAGAAGCTAAGACGCACATGAAATCCTTTTTGTAGTCGAAATGTGGGATAGACCACTTAATCGACTCCACGACATCGGGGCAGTTTTTGTGTATTTGTTCTCTAATGTGGTTGAGAATCGGCTTGGCAAAGTCCTCAGAATTTTCGATGTATTCCGTAACTTTTGGATTAGTATTATCGGTCGGCATTTATACGTTTCTCTTTTCAACGTATTGTTTGTTATGCGGTAGTTAGTTGCTAGATGCTCTCCCTTTCGTCGACGCCGATATTATGTAAAACCCGATTGTATGGATCGGGTTTTACATAAGGATCCCTTTCGACTAAGCAGGCATATAATTGATGTCTATTTTGTGGTTATCAAGGTCAGAAAAAGCACGGGCATAGAGACCTATCTCCTTCTCCTCAACAACATCTCCAAATGGTTTTGCTCCAGCGGCAATGGCTTTGTCGAATAGTTCGTCAACCTCTTTGCGACTGTTGACCGACATCGATACACTCGCTTCTGTTACTTTTGAAGCATCGGCAAATTCACGGTGTTCACCGATCATTTTGAAAAAATCTTCACTGCCTATAACGAGCTGTACGTTTTGCGCTATGTTGATAAAAACGTTCTGTTCGGTGCTATATAGTTTATTGATATCGAAACCTAGCTTGACGTAGAACTCGCGGGCTGCGGCTACGTTTTTCGATGGTAGGTTTATAAAGACGAATTTACTAATCATGTGATCTCCTTTTTTGTTAAATATGTCATGTCGGCGTTATTGTAAAATTATGTTTTCGTCACGCGCCTCTCCTCTTTTATATTACGGTGCGGCTTAAGGGCGAACAGTATATGGTATCGTATGTAATCTTCGATTGGCATTTCCTGTGCCATGGCCCATACGTGGCCTGCACCATGTAGAAGCATTTCGAGATGTCGAGCAAGTTCGGGTATATCGTCGATTTCTCCTAACTCACCTGTTGCCTGTGCATTTTGCAATAGCTCAATGACTTGCTGGTGGCGATGTTCAAATGAGATCTGGTAGTTTTTGTATAGATCTTCATCCCGAAAATCCATGAGAAGGAATTCCTGACCATTTGCGAATCGCTCGAGAGTAGTAGCGAATGCGAGCTCGGTTGTGAACTGCGCAATGATTGCTTCAATGGGTGAAGATGTTTCTTCCATAGCCTCTTCTACTTTGCTGTTTGTGCGCTCCAATGCGTAGCGATCAACTTGCAGCATCAATCCCTGCTTAGTTTTAAAGCGACGCACGAGTGCGGCGGGCACTAGCCCGATGCGTGTCGCGAGTGTTTCGAAGGTCAGTCCGCTTAAGCCATGCTCCATAAGTAGTTCGTAGGCTGCGGTAACGATAGTTTGATCTGAAATGAGTTTAGGCCGAGCCACAGGATTCTCCTATTAGTGAATGCTTGTTCACTAATATAAATGAGACTTGCCATCATGTCAATGCATTTTGATCATTTTTATCGAGTAAATGTATTTCAAAAGGGCTTTTTAAGTAAAGCTGGCCCAACCCGGAAGCCGGGTTGGGCCGTTTGTCACAGGTAGGAAGCGATCTTGGCGAGGAGCTCCTGGCCGCGTCCACCGTATTCGGTTGAAACTACCAGGAAATCGTGCCCGAGAACGTTCTGCTCACCTGTTCCAGGCGAGGGTGCACCGAGTCCTTCTCGCGTCTCCTCGGCCGCCGCACGACGACGGGCAGTGTGCAGATCGACGATCTGTCGACTGTTCACGTCCTCTCCCCGCCTGACGAGCGCCACGATTTGCTCCGTGCTGCCGGCGCCGTAGTAGTGGTCGTAGTGGTACGGCTTGAGTTGGGACGTAGCCAGATCGATGCCCAGAGCTCTTCCTTCGAGGTAGCTGAACTGCCTCTGCGCTGCGAGGTGACCTTCGGCCTCCTTGATGCTCATTGGCTTCTCAGTGTACTGAAGGAACCCCAGACCTTGGGGACTTGCCGCGTTGAATAACGTGGCAAGGAGTCGGGCGGAATCCAGCCCGGCTACATTGATCGGACCGCTCATTTTGCTGCACCTCCAGGTTGGATGGTTCTTCCTGACCTTGAGTGTAGCACTACTACTGAGTTTGCATTTCAATTATTATATTATTTGATAATGCATTTTGAATCTATATTAGGGGAATCTCCATTAAATACTTATAAGCTACTAGAAGTGGGAGGCTCTATTGAATAGTGCATCAAGATATATTTTATTAATAAGATTCGTGTCGATGACCATGAGGTGTGGGGATTTCCACGCCTCATGGGGTGAGGGACACACCAGTACCGCGCCTAATCTTGCGTCGTTCGCTTCACATCGGTTAGGTTTCTCCTACCGAACCGCAGCGTCGCCCAAGATAGGTGGCTGCGAATTCTTCAGATCATCCATGGCGATCTGATACTGCTCGGGGCTTACCGTCTCATAGAGCGCGACGATCGCGTCGTACGCCTGCTGATCGGTGAGATTACTCACCGGTGCAAGCCAGTCCTGATTCTCCACGACATAGACTTGTCGGAAGGTTGACCAGCGCGGTGGCTTAATGAGACGGTCTATCCAGGTGGTGAGCTTCATTGCTCAACTCCTATCTTTTCTCAAGTTAGTTCTTCGCAACTTGTACGAAAAGTTCTCAGGATGGCCAGTCCGACACCTCCATCTGCGATTTCTCGCGAAGTTAAGTGAACTCTGTAGTTTGTTTGACTTTAGCGCGATACCTTTGGATGTATCCAGCTCACCGTGGAAATCATAAGATGAAATAGGTGCAATGATAAGCAAAACCAGATTAATTGTAGAAGATGGCTTAAAGTTAAGTATGAATTTGACGGCATTGCGACGTTACTGCAGAGCAATGATGATCCTCAAAAATATTGACAACAATAGCGTCGCCGATCCTTGGTTCATTTTGGAATGATGCAAGCAAGTATACGTTTTGTTAGTTAGCCAGGGACAGTGGTGCCTTCCATCGATGTGGTAAGAGGCATACTGCATGGATCATTCTAAAAACGTATAACTTATTCGTAAACAGTAGAATCAAACTTTTTTGATGAAGATTAAAGAGTGAGAGGGCTAAAGGATCGCTACGCGATCAACAGAAGCCCTCTTGCAGAAAATTTAACCCCAATCGTAGTCAGGGTGTTAGCTAACCAGAGTCAGCTAACATATGCGTTGCGTCGAGTGCACGAGGAGGCCTCAAGTCGCGCTAAGCCTCCCCGTCACTCCAAGCAGCTGACAGGAGCTTATACCATACACTGATAGTTGTACCTTTCGGTAGATACGGCAGGAGTGTTTTCTTTAACTCCTCGGCGTATGTCCTCTTGCGGATCTGGCGTGCCTTGTAGCTTCGCGCTTCAACATCCACTTGGATATCTTTGGTGCGTACGCTGTTACGCTTTGAGACTCGAACGAGGTCTACCTTCACCATTTCTGGCGTCACTGTAATGAACTCCAGACCGGTCTCCTCTCGCTCGTCGTCGTACAGCTCACAAGTGAGCTGTACCGCAATGGTTTCGCACATGGCAGGCAGAAGGGCTATGACTGTCTTTTTGCGTAGAACTTCTTTACGCAGAAAACTAGCCATCACCCTTTCTCGGACGCTAGTCCGGTACCTTATCTTGACGGGGGGCATAATACTATCATGCATCTATCATTCTAGTAATGCAATATAGCTCTCTTTGGATGGACCCTCCTTTTTTGGCAGAGAGGGTTTAAGGATCGATACTTCCTTGATGACGTATCTCATGGACGTGTTTAATTCTAAAGGTAACAGTTTTGAAGGTCGGTTTCTTGAAATTGACAGGTTTACTCGTTCGTATTATAGTATTCGCAAGCCGAGTTCGGCTTAATCAGAAGGGAAAGCTGTGGAACTGACGTCGGAAAAGGCTGCACGCTATGTAGGCGGCCAGATCGAGATACAGAACAGAGCCGTTGGCTTCTGCTACCTAGGTGAGATCGCTACCTCCATCGTTGAGGGCGTCGGAGAAGATGCGATCTTCAAAGTCACGCTTACCTGGGCGGCGAGTGGCGACCCATGTCCGCACCCCATGCGCTGGGTGAATGACAACAACCTCACATACGAGTGGCGCTTGCGCCTCTATAAAGTCTTGGACATCGGATATTACCGCATTCGGCTCGAACCGTCTGTTGTTTGCGAGAGCACAGTCGTGCTGTTCCCCCGCGGCCGTGGCAGGCTCGACCCTTCGAGAGTTGAAGGTCTGAGCCTCGAGTAACAACTCGCTGCAACCCCTCTGATTTAAACCCTGGCCGTGTATGTATGCACGGCCAGGGTGCACGACTATCATTCTGGAGTATGTATGCTCAAGGATGTTAGTCGGGTGAGCAGAGAGTTGTGATCCGGATGTTTTTCCGAAGTGTCAACAAACCTCAGGCAAAAGCCTACATATGCCTGAAGGAGCAGAATAAATAGAGGAGGTAAAGGTGTGTTATTTTTTAGAAAAGGGAGTCTTTTCAAGGATTTTTAGTTGGATAAACCAATATGCTCCCATGCTGATACCCCAGAGTGGGAATGCGTATCCTGCAACACGCTCCCATCCTCCATATCCTAGCCAGACATAAGGTGGTGTTCCGCTCATGAAGAATCCGATCATCCCTATCGTTCCCCAAGCGAGTGCATATGATCCTAAAAGGCGGTGACTTTTAACAGCCGCAAACCCAAGTAACAACATGCCGATATTTAATGCGGTAATTGCAAGGCCACCCGATAAACTGTGAAGGAATGGATTTAGGTCAAGTGGCGAGAATCCGGCTACAACCTCTTCGATGCCGCCAAAGAAAAGGAGAAATATTCCCACACTTCGTGCCTTTCTTCCCGGCCAGAGAGGACGTACTACAAGAGTGGTTGCTAACATGGTCAACAGGCCAGTTAAGATGAACGTCGCATCCATAACTAGATGCAGCGGCGAACAAACATAAAATTGTTGTTGCGTCTGTGGCTCTTTGAAGTTTTCGCAAACGGTGATTCCAAGAGAACTTATTGATTGGTTTTTTATACTATATGGAGTTGTCGTACTAAATTGCGTGATTACCTGTCCTATGAAAAAGATGCTAAGGAGAAACAGGCAGGCCGTCCCTCGTACGAGCCATTTATATCGTGTTAAATTGTTTGTCAGACGCCGAGATGATTGCATAATTCTCTCTCCTTTTGTATGCTAAATTTAGTACGTTTGTACTAAATTTAGCATACAATTACCAGGACAACAATGGAAACTTATATCCCACGTGCTACCATCACATCAACGCAGCGACGCATACTTCAATGTGTCGTAGAGACCATTGCTGATGAGGGATACGCGCGGGCCACAATTGGTGAAATAAGCAACCGTCTTGACGTTAGTAAGGGTGTGATTCAATACCACTTCCCTACTAAAGAGGAATTAATGCAAGAGACGATTGCCTATATCTATGCGGCGGCACGTGACTATATGTCATCTCAAATTTGGCAAACGACAAACGAGTGGGAGCAAATTCGGAGTTTTATAGAATTGAGTTGTCAGTTTTACCAGCAATATCCAACATGCATAAAGGCGCTGCAAACTATACGATCCAACTTTCAACCGCTAAAGCACGAGAGTCTCGCTGTAACTCTATATGAGCGTGAGCTTTCTGATCTTGCGGATGTTTTTTTGTCCGGACAAAAGAAAGGAGTATTAAGGAAATTTGATACAGACATTGCAGCATTAACGTTACGGATGGCTTTAAACGGAGTGGCTACAAAATTGTACAGTCAACAAAATTACAATGTCAGGAAACATGCTGATGAGCTCATCGAGCTATTCCGACATGCTTTTTTGGCATGATGTTTAAGCGCTATCGCAATTTATACTAACCATGAATATCAATAAAGGATAAAAACCATGAAACCATATATACAATGCGTAAAAGTGACCGCTCAACCTAATAAATATGATCAGCTTATTCAACAACTGCAGGAAAGTAGTAACCTACTTAAAGATATTCCTGAATGCATCTATTATCTTATCGGTCGTACCGAAGAGCCTAATACCATATGCATAGCGGAGTTGTGGACATCTAAAGAAGCTAAAGACGCCTTCGGCGCAAGACCTGAGGTGGCAAAAGAATTAAAAGACACGTTTATGCCACTCGTTGCCTCGATCGATAGGCCTACCACTGCAACGATTATTGGTGGCGTTGGTATTTAGGAACAGCCTTCATTATTTTATTTTCGAAGTCATTCTATGCTGTCTGCAACAGGCAGGGCGCTGGATATTACGATAAAACTACGAGCAAGGATTATATGATTTTAAGGCTTATTGCTTTTGAATCGAAAGAGTCGTATACTTAACATGTATGTTAAGTAAAGATACTAATTCAGCTATTCTCGATATGGTCTTTGCTGCATTGAGTAACGAAAAGCGACGTGAAATAGTGAGGACGCTTTCATTTCATCCCGCCACTGTTAGTCAATTGGCTGAAGAGCATGACATGTCGTTGCCTTCTATTCATAGGCATATCCGTACGCTCGAGGATGCTCAGCTTATTCTGCGGCGCAAGGTCGGTCGTACGAATTTTGTAGCGATTCGAAGAGACTCATTCACCGCTGCTCAATATTGGATGACACAGTACCACTTAGAATACGGCAATGATGACGAGACACTGGAGAACTACGTTGAGTACTTAACAGCAGGTAGTAATAACAAAGGAGTATAAAATGAAGAAATATCTTATCGTTGGTCATAATACTAAACCAGAATTGCCACGGGATCTTTCACCTGAACAGCAGCAAGCATGGGGTGAATTCTTTACTAAACTCGGAAGTCGTATCGTTGATGGTGGCAATCCGCTTGCTCCATCGGACCGCGCTATTGTTAAAGAAGGCAGCATAAACACGCTCACTGATACAGCTGTGGGGTATTACATGATAAGTGCCGAAAGTCTCGAGGAGGCATCTAAGCTTGTCTTGGAAAGCCCGTATGGCAATGCTCCAAACTGCGAAATACGAGTCTACGAAACCATACCAATGTAGATTGCGTCATTCTTAGTGTAAAAATAGGTAGACCGAAAAAGGTCTACCTATTTTTATTATGTGCTGGCTACGCTTTTGAAATTGATGTGTTGATTGTGTAGTTTTGTTCGTTTTGAGCGTATCCTTAAGCAGCCCGTATCAAAACATGACGACACTCAAAGCAACGCCACCTACCTGTGCTGTTTGTTTTTGAAGGCTAATATAAAAATTTCAAAAAAGGTTAGTGCACTGCCACCCGACCGAGCATTGCTCGGTCGGGTGGCAGCTTGTAGCAGTAGCCGAGGCTACACGGTGTACTTCTGGTTCAGGTCGGGGTCGTTGAGGGCATACTTGCCCTCGTTGTTGCCGGTCCCCTTGGAGACCAGACCCTCCCTGACGCCGGTGCCCACACCGTCCTCGGCTGCCGCCTCGGACATGCCGCCGGCCGTGGCGATCTCTGCGATCGTCATCCAGACCAGCTTGGCGTTGCCCGGGGCCTTGCCCTTCTCGGTCGCGAGGCACGCGTCCTCCAGGACTCCCAGGACGGCTTGCATGTTCTCGTCGCTCATGAGGGTGTCTCTCCCTGCTCGAAGGCAAACTGCTTACAAAAATAATATATACTTAATTGATAAATTTGTCAAAGATGCTTGGGTCGACATGCTTTTTGCGTCAGTGTATATGGACAGGTTCCTTACCCAAGTTCTCTAAATCGCTCTGCAACTGATGGGGCATTCTTTGTCAGTCGCTTTACGGTTAGGTCGTCCATTTTGTTCTCTGCAGTCAATAAATGTTTGTCAGACATAGTAAGCGCATCTCGAACCTTCTCAAGGTCTTTGATGGCTTTTTCGATTTGGTCGATCGCTTCGGAGTGTTTCTTTGCCGCATTTTTCATATTGCCAGACCAACTAGTTTTCCATGTTTCCACGTTATCTACGAAATTCTCGATGTCGATATTGCTGTTTTTAGCTAACAGTAACTGACGTTTGTCTTCAGCCGACTTTAGACCGGCATTCTTGAGTAGAGAGATTAAAGGAAGAAAGAATTGTGGTCGGACAACAAACATCTTGTTATATTTGTAAGAGACATCTACGATGCCGCGGTTGTAAAGTTCGTTATCGGCTTCAAGTAGAGTTACAAGAACCGCGTATTCACATTTTTTCTTTCTGCGGTCTTCGTCCAGTTTTCTTAGATGACTTTCTACAGTCTTTTTGTTTACGGAAGTGTCTTGCTCATCTTTCATCTCAAACATGATTGAGATGATTTCGATGCCGTCTTTGGACTCATAATCACGATAAACGTAATCGCCCTTCGTACCTTCAACCGCTTCGTTATCCTTCTCGAAATAAGCAAAGGGAAACATGCCACTTCGAACATTATTGAACTCATTTTGACAATGTTGCTCGAGATTTTCACCGAGAAGTTTTATGGAAAGTTTAGCCTTCATATCCTTAAGGCGTTCGATGGTATCATTTCGATCTTTAATTTGGGTTTCGTATTTTTCAGTTAATGATGATTCAATACGTTTTTTGTCTAGTTCTTCTGAAGACAATTTGACCTTGAGCTCATCACGCTCTTTTTCTACTGAGCCTACTGCTTTAGTTACAGCGAGCTCTTTGGCAATCTCTGACGAGTCAACTATGCCTTGAAGCCGAGTGATAAGTGCATCTTTATCGCCTAGGGTTACGTTGGCTTTTTCGGCTATCGCCTTTGCCTCTAGTTGAAGTTTAAGCTCATATTCTTGATCTTTTGCTTTGACTGCTTTTTCGAGTTCTTCCCTAAACTTGTCTTTTTTAATCGAGCTAACGACGTTTTCGATCGTTCCTTTGTCGATGTCAATTTCATGAATCGACTTAAGATCGATTAAGTCCCCCTTTGAAGCATCCTCCTGCAGGACTAAAGTGTTTTCATCTTGTATGGATATCTTGACGATCTTCATTGTCTATAAGTATATAGGTTAGCATTGAAAGTTGTAAGATGAACCCTAGGAATACTCTCTGTCTAGTTAATCCCTTCAACGGTATACGAAACTTTAGTAATACCTTTTTTACTCTTTACCTTAGAGATTGTTATGCGACCAATATCGTGCACATCTTTGACATGCGTGCCACCGCAAGGGATGCCAAAAGCCTCATCATAAAGCACGACGCGCGCAGGCTTTGTTGTGGGGATATTCTCAGGCACGTGTTTACAGACGGTGTGCATTGCGGAAAAGGGCATAAAACGGATCTCGTTTCGACTGCCCTTAGCGATTAATTTGTTGGCAACCCTCTCAATGTCCTTTTGGATTATTTCAGCTTCTTTAGGAGTGATTACGGCATCGTATTCTACGAAACTCATGTGAGGATAATGGGCACCTTTGCCGGCGATCCAAGAAAGTCCAAGGTGATCTACGGCCATGTCTACCAAATGCCCGGCGGAGTGTAGGCGGGTATTGATTTCGCGGCGGTTTGCATCGACGGAGCAGTGTACTGTATCTCCGCTCTTCAGCTCGCCAGACTGATATACTCCAATGTGGTGCACGACAGCGTTCTCGTCGAGGCGTACCTCATGCACTGCGAAAGTTGCAGGGCTACTCTCATTCGTAATTATTCCCTTGTCCCAATCCTGTTCGCCACCACGAGGGTAAAAACAGGTCTTATCGAGCTGAATGTCGATGCGATCATCTTCCATATTTTCTACGGACGTAACATTTACTATCCAAAATTACAGTCAACCTCTCCCATAGATTTCTTGCCGTCGGCCACTCTGGTAGCTTACTGACGATATCTAGCAGATCATAGAAATCAATGCGTTTTTCGATGTCTGGAAATGCGAATAGTTCTGGATAAAATTCCTCGTACCAGTCCATAATATGTTCGTAATCCTCTTTCTTAGCAAATGGTTCCACCTCCTCGCTTAAGTAGAGCTGCGGGTAGCGTTGCATGATATCTACTGTCATAAGGCGATAATCTATTGGATAGACATCAATACTTTCAAAATCGATGAGGCCACTCAACTGGTAATTGTCATTAACGAGAATATTGTCGAAGTGAACATCCCAAAAAGTGAGCCCGAGCGGCTGTTCGCGAAGGACATGCTTGTTCTCTTCGATAAACGCTTTGATCTGTGCGATTGTTGCATCTGGCAAAAGTTTCTGCTTAGCAAGGACTATAAGTTTTTCATCTATCCTGCTACAGACGTGTTCTTGCCAGCTGAAATGAGGATCGACATGAAGTTGCTCATTGTATTGCTCTAGTGGTGTGGTATCTATGGCTTTGAGATACATGCAGAGCGTTTTGATGAGTGCTCGACGCTGTTCATTAGTCATCTTGTGCCAATGAGTGGCAACTGGCTCACCAGGTAGCTTGCGATAGATCATATATGGTTTGTTGAGAAGCGTACGAGAATCATCGGCAACAACAATGTGCGGGACGGGTACAGTTGCTTGTAATAACTCGTAGAGAAACTCTTCTTTACGGAAGTTTGGTTCATTCGCTTCTTTGACGCAGACTTTGAGAATATAATCATCAACCTGGTAAACCTCATTGGTGAAGCCGACGGTAATACGAGTAATCTCTGGTAGTTCTGCGAGACCATGTTCTTTAAAGATGGTGGTAATTTGTTTTGGGGTGAGCGTGGTTTCTGGGTTCATGATTATATGTTCGCGACCCTTACTTCATATCCTACGATTGCAGGGATTACCTTTGGTGCTTTACTTCCTGCCAGCCCTATGGCAGTTGCTCGCATATGTCCTTCAAGAATGGTCAGGGCTGATGTTTCATCGTGTCCGGTAAAGACCATTGGCTCATAGGTATAACCACGTTCTTCAATGTCTTTTGCGACATCAAAGAATCTATCGTTACTAACGTCAAAAACAACTGTACCTTTTTTAATATTCTTGACGGCATCTTTTACAAGATGGGTATTGTTTGAGAGTTCATTCCAGTAGCTATAGTCAACATAGTGGAGTTCTCCTACCTCTTCAGGAGTAAGTTCTGCTTGATACCACACGAGATGCTCTGGAAAGTCGGTAAATATTTCACGGTTCTGTTTGTAGCCGCGATAGTCACCGAGGATTTGGGCGCGCCGTGTATTGTCACGACCATTTGTGCAATCTGGGTCGGTAATGAGCTGGGCGTCTTCGATGTGGTGGTTACGCAGTATTTGGTTGAGGTCATCCGAGAAGCGTTCGGAATAGTACTCTGCTTTGAGGAAGGCGGCTACCATGTAGGGTTCGGGGAGTTCTTTTAGGAGGATCATGAGTTTTGTACCTTTGCTAATATCTCATCTACGACTGTTTTAATTGGCTGGGTTACGTCAATCATCACCGCTCCAAGGTTTCTGTAACGATCCTGAAACCGGTCATGCCAGCCTAAGATGCTTGCTAATTCATCAGGCGCTTTGCCAAAGTCGTGGTCTGTTCGACTGGCAATTCTATATTGCAGTGTGTCCTTATCGAGAACAAGACATACTACTTGGTCATATAAATCGAGCATATCATCGGCATTTGTTGGTGAGCCACAGAGGAAGATAGTCTTACCTTTAGCAAGTTCGGCAAACTCTTTAACCTTCTGTCTCGACATTTTCCACTCGTGTTGGTCATACCACTCTCTTGTGTGGCCGTTCTCGTCGTCCGGCTGTTCGACAAGATTGCCTGTCGCATTATTCACCCAGGCGGTAATGTCATCGTCGTCCGTGTCGTGGGCTTCGTAGCCACGGTGCTGTAGTTCTTTTCTAACTGAAGATTTACCCGCTCCTGAGTTACCGGTGATGTAGATGAGGGGCATTAAAGTAGGTCCTCTTTTTTCTGATATAGATAATGCCGCAACAGTCCTCTCAACAAGGTAATTGACTTCATCAGAGTGCCTTAAGCTCAATCTTCTCCACAGTACTCACCGCTCCATCTGCATACTCAATAACATCAACACTCCCGATGCGTCCATGGATCGATACACCTTGCGCATTCAGCTCGTCAACACGCTTCTTTGAGATCTGCGCATCTTCGCTATCGCCAATACTGATATGTGGGATGAAATCAACATCGAATCGTAGATACGGCGCTAATAAGCCAGAGTAGAGTTTATCGTGGAGTTTTACAATGTCTGAATAGCCAGTATCAGGTACAAGGAACTCGTGATAGTAGTTGCCAGAATTATCTTTGTTTATAGTTGCTACCTTAAGATCAACATCAAAGGCTGTGATGTCACCTATTTTTTGTTTTACTTCGTTCAAGAAACTATCTTTGTCGAGATCACTCACAGCAAAAACAATACTAAAGTGTGGTTCTACGAGAGAAAATTGTCTATCGTTTTGTCTACGATAGGTTTGAATCCAATCAAAGTCGCTTTGTTGAAGTTCTGGATATGCAATTACGAGGTAGGCCATGTATTGATTTTAACACTGTTCATAGGAAAATCGCCTCTATAAGTGGGCTTAACCTTCCCACTGCCTCTTCAGTATAAGGGGTAAATAGGCCGACCCAAGGTCGTTCTGCAGGTGTGGAGCTCCACCTTGACTCGTCCAATTTGCCCCTTGCCCCAGTCGCGAGCGGGAAGGTCGAACCGTTCGTTAAGAAAGACGATTTAGAAGGAGGTTCATTATGGACACAGATTTTGAGCGTGCAGAAAAGATAGCTGAGCTAAACGATAGGTTTCGAGGCATGGCGCTAGACGTGGTAATTACGAGCGGCGTACGAGACACGTTGCCAGATTTAGTTGAACTGCTGAAGGCTGTTGAACAGTTCGATAGCTTTACTGAGGATAATGATCCGTATGGTGAGCATGATTTTGGCTCATTGGTTTGGTACGGCGAGAAAGTCTTTTGGAAAATCGATTACTATGACCAGAATCTGAAGTATGGTCGAGATCCGTTAGAGCCAGATTGCAGACGGGTTATGACCGTTATGCTGGCAAGCGAGTATTAGCTCACTTGTTTTTTGTTTGGCCCGGGAGTTGCTTTACGTAACTCCTGGGCTTTTTGCATGCTCAATGCATATAGAAGGGTTTATCTCAAAACTAGGCGGTAGCTCGTAACTGTTCTAACTCACTCCGAATAACCCGCAAAAGATCACTAGGAAAGTAGCCGATACGATCATCAAGCGCTTCGTCAAACGATGTCCACCTAATCGTCATATTACTTTCCGTATTCATAGTTGTTTGGCTACTAGGCGTCGTCGAATACAGATAAACTGAGAATAGAAGATTTGCGTGTTGTGATTCAGAAAGAGGAATAGTTATGTCGGTCATGAATATTCCCAAATGTTTCTGCACGACAAGGCCAGTAAGGCCGGTCTCTTCGAGTAACTCCCGGTCTAGCGCGGCTTCTGCGGTCTCGCCATTATCTATTCGTCCACCTGGTAAATCCCAGTACTTCTCGCCATTTTTACGGGTAATATGCAGGAGTAGAAGATTTCCTTGTCCATCGTGAACAAGCGCTTTAACGCCGACATGAAATAGTTGTTCTTTTGGTGAGATCATGAGCTTAGTAGTTACCTTTTCCAGGTATGATGTGACGGACACCACCACGAGGGTTCTCTACGTCGCCAACGTAGCGTGGGATAAGATGGAGGTGCATATGATGGATAGTCCTTCCAGCTGCTTCTCCGTCGTTAATACCAAGGTTGAAGGCGTCTGGTTGATACAGCTCAACGATTTTATCTCTCACTGTCTTAGAGAGATCATGGATTGCAAGTACTTCATCTTTCGTAAGATCGAAAAACGACGCAACGTGTCGCTTTGGTATAACTTCTGCATGACCGTTGGAGACAGGAAAATTGTCCCACCGAGCATAGGTCAGTTCATTCTCTGCTATTATTTCGTGTCTTTCTGTGTTGGTTCTGTCGCAGAATAGGCAAATGTCGGGGGTGTTCGTCATTAATTTGTCCTTTATCTTTAATAGATCAATTGTAGCACGGAGGAGACTAGTTAACCTCTTCCCAAATAAACCCGGTAATCCCCTCTTGTCTAACTTGGTCTACAGTAGCAAATCGAATATGCGTATCCTCTTCTTGTCCAATATCCTCAAGAAGTAGATGTGTGCGTCGCTTTGCGTAGAGAAGGTCAGTCTTGGTCGGACATATGACGTGAATGATGAACTCATCGCAATCTAGTTCCGACCGCCAATCACCGTCATAAAGATACATGACGTAATCTTTGAGTTGTTTACGCACTGTATAGCGTGGTGTAGTGGTGCCAAATATATGGGTGAGATAGTTTGTTGTTATGGTCTCCCCCGCTACATCCTCTTGTTTCTCGATGAACAGGTCAGGGCTTGGCTCAGTCAGGAAGTGGTAATCACTTTCTGGGTCAATATAATCAGCTCGTGTAGCAAATGTATATTCAAGTTCGTCAGAGCTGGAATTACGCACATCAAGATGGATTGCACAGTCAACGAGAAGCAGCGACCTTGCTATGAAATCAACCTTTCGAGTAGATTCTTTATATCGTTTGCGTATCTCAGCGATTGGGTACGTGTTCAATGATGTGAGATATCGGATGCCATTAAGCGCTAGATAGTAGATGGCTGGTTTTCGTTTTTGTTCAAGGCTGGCTGTATAGATCCACTCGACATATCCCTTTTCTCTGAGATCCTTTAACCATACTCCCATACGCTTTTTATCTTTAAGATGCATTAATAGTTCTATCTGTCTCGTGTTAATGAATCTGTATCGATAGAGTAGTAAGAGTAGTTCTTGTTGTTTCTTGGTGATGTGAGGGAGTTGTTTCATGGGGATGGAGTTTGGTTTGTTGAGGGAGTTGATGGTTGAATAGTAGTCCTATGAGTAGCTGGATAGTGTCTGTATGTTTTAGTACTTTTTGTATTGGTGAGTTGAAGGCGGTTATATGTTTTGCCTACCCCTCCTACTCCCTTATTTATAAGGTAGATGATACAAAAAATCAAGGATAACACCTTAGAACTGATTAAAAACTGCCTACGACATTGTAGGCAGTTTTTGTAAGAAGAAAACGTCTCATATTATGCGCCAGTAACAGCCACGTTACTCATTGATTGTGTCGTCTGACGTGTTTGACAATATGATTGTGAATTCATCCATGAATAGCTCAAGATCTTCGTCGGGAGCTTGCCGGTCACTCTCCTGTATTTTGTGCGCCTTGGCGTAGAGCTTCACAATAGCAGTGGCAAGCTTTGGATCTCTGAGTGCGATAAGCGCAATATTAAAACCAACGGCATTAAGATTTGCTCCGTATATTGCACTTGAAAGTGCGGTTGGCCTATCTTCTCGAATGGTTAGTTTAGTTGATGCTTGATCGGTCATTATACAATTCTCAGCTTTCTCTTTATAGCATACCCTTGCTCGCAAAAAAAGGACAGCGTAAGGGTAAAAGAACCTCTCTATGTTACAATAATAGGCACTATGGCGGATGATAAAGTCTCACTTCAAAAAACAGCCAAAAGGCTTCGTGCTGTTCGACGCGAGCGTCACATGACGCAAGTTGAAGTCGCCAAAAAAGCTGGCATCAGCGAAACATACTATGCTCAAATTGAACGAGCCGAAAAGAATCCAACTACCACCGTTATCTTAAGTATCATCGACGCTCTTGGCGTTACATCAGCAGATATTTTCGGTAAATAGCCAAAGACACACCACTCTCCTAAAGGATAATCGGAGAGTCATTTTTCCTCTTGCTTCTATAACTATAGTTGTAGTAAACTATATCTATAGTTACAGTTAACAGATGGAGGGTATCTGCATGGAACAATTCAATAATCAGCTCACGCCGACAAGAAGTTTATCATCTCTAGACATATCTAGCCGAAAGACAAGCATCGAACTATTACGTCAAATCCTTATCGCTGAACAGCATCGGGAAGTCGTATATGACGAAGCCCTCTCTATCGGTGAGTCACTCATAGAATTCTTTCAAGTGCTGTCATCAGATGCCATATGAAAACGGCAGTCGACACACAGCAACAATCTGCAACCGTTATCTTAGCTCGCGTATCGAGTAAGTCTCAAGAAGACGAAGGCTACTCTCTTGATTCACAATTGAAACTACTATGCGGTTACTGTGAAAATAAAGGGCTTCGTGTCGTGAAGACCTTTAAGATTGCCGAGACAGCTTCAAAAGAACAGAGCCGTAAGGTCTTTCATGAAATGTTAGCCTACATTTCCAAGAATAAGGTGTATCATCTCGCCGTTGAAAAGACCGATCGTTTTACGCGTAACTTCCGTGACGCTGTCGCAATAGATGACTGGCTCGACCAAGATCCAAATCGCAGACTTCATGCGGTGAAAGAAAACCTCCTCCTTCATAAAGAAGCAAAGTCTGACGTTAAGTTTATGTGGAATATTAACCTATCGGTAGCAAAGAAATACACCGACAACTTACGGGAAGAAGCAATGAAAGGTTGGGCTGAAAAGCTCGCACAAGGCTGGTTACCTGGCGTACCACCTCCTGGCTATATGACTATTACAGAAAGCGGCAAACGTATTCATATCCCAAATCCTGACACGAAGCACCTGATTCAACAGGCGTTTAAACTGTATCTCGATCCAAATCAGTCCATTAATTCAGTAATGGTTGAGTTAGATCGTATGGGTGTACGTACAAGAAAAGGACGGCCTTACGCAAAAAGTAAAGTCCAGAAGATGCTTAGCAATCCATTTTATATTGGGATTAACCGTCATAACGGTAAGGAGTACCCAGGTGCTCAGGAGCCTCTTATTAGCAAAGAACTCTTCGAGCAAGTGCAGCAGAAAATGCATAAAGGTCGACCGGTTGTTCTTAAGCAACACAACCCCATCTTTAAGAATATGATTACCTGCAACGGCTGCGGTGGCGTGGTGACATGGCAAAAGCAAAAAGGCCGCTATTATGGCGCATGTCAAAGAAAAAGTGATGCCTGTAAGCAGAGAAAGTTCATACGTGAAGATAAGATCGAGGCTCAGGTTGCAGATCTACTCGCTAAACTCCTTTGTCCGTCGTCGGAGATAATTGGATGGGTGGCTGATGCGATGCGGAAGGAGCAAGAAGATGCCGCAGGCAACCAAGAGAAGCTCGTTTCGTCAATTCGACTGCAGATTGACCGAATCCAGCGTATGGACGACAGCCTCTACGACGACAAGCTATCTGGAGATATAAACCAAGAAAGGTATCAGGTGAAACATGAACAGCTCATGACACAAAAAGCAGAGCTCACCCATCAACTGAGTAAGCTAGACGTCACGTCAGCACAACAATTGAAACACGACCTCGTGTTGTTAGAACTAACTCAGAAGGCAGGTTTATTCTACGCAAAAAAGACACCTGAGCAGAAACGATTCATTATGACCAAACTATTTACCAATGTATCATCTGGCGATGCTGGTGTATCTGTTACATACACAGAGTTCGCCCGAGCAATAGCTGAAAACGTTCAATTAACCCACGATTTATTAGGAGAGTGAAGATGACCAACCAAACTTTAGAAAATGATCAAAATAACAGAGGTGAGAACAAAAAACGAACCTCGAAAATGAGCTTCGTTCTTCATGGCTGGAGAGAAGGGACGTATTCCAACTTTTTGATCAAGATTTAAAGTGTAATATTGCTGAGATTAGGATGTTACTCGATAATTCTCTTAACGAAGATGACGATAAATTATGAGACCTACTCTTTGTCGTTTAAATGAGCATCTTGTAGTATGGCCTTTGCACATTATGCTGTAATAATTTAATAGTTGACGCAAGCCAAGCATAAACCCAATTACTACTTTATTTTATCAAGCTTTTCTAACAGTGAAACAGTTTCCTCTTCATATATCCCGTATACTTTACGCATTAAAAGAAGACGATCATTTTTAGGCCTAAGGTCTAAGCCTGAATCTATTATTTGAAGAGTATCTGGGATAATCCTTAGACGCTGTTCGAGGGTACGTTTCCAGCTACGAGGGTCAATCTCATACAGTAAACTCCGCGTGCCGGAAATGCTTATTGGGCGTATCATGCCGCTTTTTCGCAGTAAATTCAACGCATTACTCACTGCTCCAGCAGAGAGTTTTAGCGTATCTTGTATCTCTTTTGCTGATTGCGCTGCTGGTTCACAGATAAGAAGATACCCGATAATTCGATATATACTGCGCGGGGTACCGTTTTCAGCACCAAAGATGCCCATTGTTTCGATGAATGCAAGAGATGCTTTATCCATTCGTCGATACTACCATGCATTATAATAATTTTCAATTATTTCAGAAATACGTGAAACATCTATTGATTTATTTTTCCTACGACCTACAATAAGGTTAGAATAATAAAACAAACCCACGAATAAAGAAGGAACATATGAACACTGACATCACAGCAGTCCCCCTCAAGATAGTTACTGCATTAAGGGACGAAAAATTCGAGCTCGTCGAGTCTTTATTTGCACCGCCGCTGCGTGCAGTGGCTTCCGCCGATAGTATACGAGCCGCTTGGGCTGCAGAAATAAATAAAAGTGGAGCCGTTGTTTCAATAGGCGAAACTATTTCAGAAAATATAGAGCAAGGCTTACTCCGCGTTAGCGTGCCGCTCGTTCAGGAGCGCGGCGAACTTACGATTATTATGTCAGTCGACGACAAGGGTATGCTCCAGGGACTTCGGTTTGCTCCTGCTACATCCGTTGAATGGACACCGCCAACGTATGTAAAACCCAGCAAATTCACTGAAGAAGAAGTGGCTATAGAGGCAAAATCAATGGCCGTCAAAGGCACGCTCAGCTTGCCTAATGGAGAGGGTCCTTATCCGGCAGTTGTGTTGTTAAGCGGTGGTGGACCGTTTGATCGCGATGAGACATATGGGCCGAATAAGCCGCTAAAAGACATTGCCTGGGGCTTAGCTACCCAAGGTATTGCTACACTACGCTTTGATAAGGTTACTTTTACTGATAGCGAAATTGCAAATTCAAATGGCTTTACGATGAGCGAGGAGTACGTACCTCATGCGATTGCTGCTATTCATATACTGCAAAAACATCCCATAGTAGACCCCACACGTATATTCGTTTTAGGCCACAGTATGGGTGGCAAAGTTGCCCCGCGAGTAGCAACAGTCGAACCATCAATTGCCGGACTGATAATTCTGGCGGGAGATACTCAGCCCATGCAGCATGCAGCCGTTCGTGTCGCGCGCTATCTCGCTGAGATAGAACCTACTGCAGCCAACAAGAAAGCTATTGAAATTATTAGCCATCAGGTGCAAGCGGTAGATGACCCAAATCTTTCTTTATTAACTGAATCTAATGCATTACCTTTTGGTTTCCCGGCATCATACTGGCTTGATATGCGCAGTTATGATCCTGTAGTTGTCGCCAGTGCGCTAGACAAGCCAATGTTTATTGCACAAGGCGGTCGTGATTATCAAGTGACCGTTGAAGATGATTTCTCGCGGTGGAAAACTGAGCTTGATCGACGACACGACATAACCTTTCGCGTGTATGCCGCCGACAATCACCTCTTCTTTCCTGGAAAAGCCCGATCCACACCAGCCGAATATGACCTTCCGCAGCATGTCGATGCTTCCCTTGTAAAAGATATTGCTCATTGGGTCAAGCCTGCAAAAGGAATAGCTGCTTGGCTTCGCTCTCATTCATAGGGCGACAATGAATGACAATATAAAAACATATGCTCCAAAAAATGAAGCATATGTTTTTTATCTAGATAATCTTGGCTGGGGTGGAGGGATTCGAACCCCCGAATGCATGGACCAAAAATAAGAAATCACTTCTCGCTCGAACTCACATGAATTTACTCCATAGAGAAGATCGGAATACGGATCGCCCAGATTATCAATGTTGTAATTCATAAAATCGCTGAGTGGAGAGTAGTCGAAATGCATGCTTTCTGGGTACCCCATTAGTGTTGAGGCTCGCTCATCAATGTGTTGTTTATACGCTTTAATACGGTCTTTTATTGTGCTTATGGTTTGAGTCATTCGATCAGTTTATTAAACCTTCCACGTGCTGTCTATAACTTTTCTGATGTATTTTTTATTCTTTTAT
>DATIJL010000014.1 GCA_035478595.1 Candidatus Chromulinivoraceae bacterium | reverse complement strand
TGAAGATTGTCTGGATTACAATTTCTACCGGCCGCACAGCATGCTCCGCATGCTGACGCCCGTGGAATACCTCCAAGGCATTCCAGGCTACGAGAATGCTACACTGGATATTAGTGTCCTATATGTTTAGGAGCCCGACCTTTTGCAAAAAAATAAGATCAATAAAGGTGAATATTGGCTATAGATCATAAATGTAATATTTTTATCGTTCACTAGTTTTTTGAGGGCCACATAACTACGAAGTTGTAGCAATGCACCCCTAGCCTACTTCTTCCTCGGTCCGAAGCCAAGTCCGCCCTTAGGGGGATCAGCTGGTCCGAAGCCCTTTGGTTTCAGGTTCGGGTAGAAGGCAACCCTTTTGCCCGCCAAGTTAGGCGCTGCAAGTGGAGGTCTCACTTCGTACCACTTGTTGCATTTCTTACAGACAGAGTACCACCCCACGAACGTATTGAAAATTGCATATTCCGTGAGAGCATCCTTCTTTCTGTGAAAGCTGCATCTCCTGAACTCCTGTGTCGAATCATAGTGCGCCTGCTTGGTGGTCTGCTGCCTCATACCTGGTCGACGACGAGTAGGACAGGCATAGTATACTATAAAAATATGGCGTACAACATTACTCTGGTGTACCTCGCACGGGTCTGCCTCCAATAAAAATAGCCCTTTTTCAGTGGAGGCCAGCTGTAACTCGCTCCGAGTCACAGCTGGCCTTGCAGGGTGCTTGAGATCCTACTCCTGGGAGCGGGGACGCACGTAGAGGTGCGGATCAGTGGGCGACGGCCCCCAGATCGCGACGAAGTCCGTCTTCAGCGTCTCCCGTGCCTGTTCCAGCTGGTGGTAGTCATCTGACTTCACCAACACGCCCCCATGTCGGGGGTCGAGGATGAAGTCGGAGACGGCCAGACCAGCGGCGGACAAGGCATCTCGGATCTCATCTTGCAGCTCATCCAGCGACATGTTCAATGACCTTTCTCGGGTCTCTTGTGTTGCCTGACATAGTGTATTATAGCGTACTGCGCAGTGACTCGTTTACTCTAGATTGTCTATGGATGTCGCTCTCTATCAAGAGAGGACAAAGCTAAGCCTAAATGTGGTGAGAATTGATATGATTTTTCTAGCTCCTAGATCTTTAGGGTTGAAAAACCTTTTGAAAATAAAATATCGCAGATGTCTTCTGCACCTGCTTCTGCGCTTCAAATCAAAGACCTATTGAAGTGTCTGTATAAAAGGCTGCGTATTACCCGCTCGTAAATGTGCTTGGATTGCATCGATAAGATGTTGGCGGTTTTCAAGGGCCATTTTTGCAAGCGCCACATCGGGTCCGCTCTCTATCGCGTGTTGTTTGGCGCTCCAGATAAGCATCTCAATAAGCAAAGGCACTAAGTCTAGGCCGGGCTGCGCAAGGGAGTAAATGAACCTTGTCTTATTGGCCAAATCTCGTTTTTTATTGATGATCTCTTCCGTTTCGAGCATTGCTAAACGGTTTGACAGTATATTGGTTGCGATTTTTTCATCGGATGCTAGAAATTCACCATATGTTTTCTTACCAAATACGGCAATATCTCGAATAATGAGCAGACTCCATTTGTCGCCAATTATTTCAAGTGGGTAGTTAATAGGACAATCTGATCGAAGTTCCTGTTTCTTCATGAACGTATTTTAACACAAAATGCTTGCTATTTGCAAGTATGTATTATACACTTGCAAAATACAAGTAATATTAATGGGAGTAAATGAACCATGAAGACATATGTAATTAACCAGAAAAAAGAGACGGGCATGTAATGGCTAAGAAAGATAGATTCAAAAATAGCGCACTTCCTATCGTGCTATTTACCATTTTCTTGGATTCGGTTGGCGTTGGGATCCTATTCCCTATTCTTCCCCAGCTTGTTTCTAAGGTATTTATGCCAGCTGGTTTTTCGCCAACGGGAGCGCTTATTATGCTCGGGTGGCTTGCCGGTATTTATCCGCTTATGCAGTTCCTTGCAACGCCAATTCTTGGTCAGTTGTCGGATCGTTTTGGCCGTAAACCCATACTTGCTTCAAGTTTAGCGGGTACGGCAATAGGCTACTTGCTCTTTGGTGTAGGAATTCTCACAAAGAATATTCCCCTGCTCTTTAGTGCGCGTGTACTAGCCGGTATTGCCGGAGGAAACCTAAGTGCAACCCGTGCCATTGTTGCTGATACAAGTAGTGCAGAAGAACGAACGAAGAAGTTTGGACTTCTCGGTGCCGCATTCGGCATGGGCTTTGTCATGGGACCATGGCTTGGTGCGAGACTGTCTGTTGCGAACGCTTCTTTCTTTGGCCTTCATGCGCCTAGTTGGTTCAGTATGGCAACACCCTTCTGGTTTGCAGCAACTCTCGGTGCGATCAATATGCTCCTTACGCTCCTTATCCTGCCTGAGACAAACAAGTACATAAATCGTACGGCTAAAATCGTATGGACGAAGTCGCTAAGCAACATAAGCAGAGCGATGACTTCTCCTCAATTGAGCGTCATTTTCAGCGCAGAGTTTCTATTCTGGGGAGGATTTGCCTTCTTCACAACCTTCCTACCTCTACAGCTTATTGAGAAGCACCACTTTACACCAGGTAATGTTGGAGACTTCTTCGCATACATTGGTATTTGTATTGCGGTTGTTCAAGGTGCATTAATACCGGTACTCGCTAAACGCTTCAAGAATTACCAAATTGTGCGAGTTGCGTTATTCGGCATGGCGGGCGCATTACTTTTACAGGTGTTTACACAAAATACTTTTGAGGTAATGATCGTCGGTGCGATTATAGCAACTTTCTTCTCTATCTTTATGACTAATTCGAGTGCTCTCGTAAGCTCATCATCAAGTGCAGATATCCAGGGTGAAGTACTCGGTATCGAGGCAAGCATGCAGGCATTAGGAGAGTCCATTCCAGCCATTATTGCAGGGTATGTTGCGACAATGGGTATCTACGCACCAAACATAACAGGATCTATTGTTGTCTTCGCTGGAGCTTTGCTCTTTGTCGGTTTCTATCGTATATCGAAAGGAGTGGTCCGTTAAGCGAGACTGAATAATTTTAAGAAAAAACTGAACGAGACATATAAGAAAGAATAAGGGGAATCTATGGAATCAACAAATATGCTAAAGAATAAGACGGCAATCATTTACGGTGCGGGTGGCGCCATAGGCAGCGCAGTGGCAAAAGCCTTCGCCCGAGAAGGGGCGCACGTATTCTTGACCGACCTTCATTTAGATCCAGTCCAGAATTTGGCTGAACTGATTACTAGTCATGATGGTCGGGCCGAAGCAGCGATCGTTGACGTGCTTGATGCTAAAGCTGTACAAGAACATTTGGATAACGTCGTGTCTAAGGCGGGAAAAGTAGACATATCATTTAACGCAATGAGCCTTCCTCAGACAGGCATACAGGGTACGTCACTTGTTCAACTTTCGCTCGATAACTTCACAAGGCCGATTCATGCCTATATGACCGGACACTTCTTGACGATGAGTGCGGCTGGACGACAGATGGCTACGCAGGGATCGGGGGTACTATTGACTATTACGGCTTCACCTGGTGAAACGGGTGCACCGCTGCTTGGTGGTATGGGGCCGTCTTGGATGGGTATTGAATCACTGACACGTGACTTTGCTCTTGAGCTTGGACCACAAGGAGTTCGTGCTGTAACGATGCGCTCGTCAGGTCTTCCGGAGACTGAGACACTGAAGACGGTTGTTGGTCAACATGCGCAGACGCTTGGCATGACATCTGAAGCATACCTTGAGATGATGCGTCAGCGTACGTTCTTACATCGCTTGCCGAATCTAGAAGAAACAGCCGAGGGTGCTGTCTTCCTGGCTTCTGATATGGCGAGCGCTGTTAGCGGTACCGCGGTTAACTTTACTTGTTAAATAATAAACATAGGATTATTTAGGAGCCACGGACAGTAATGAAAAAACCGAAAAGCAGTAAATGGTTTCGACGAGTTCGAAGAAGTTATGTGCCGATAACATGGGAAGGGCTATGTATCTATACGATCTATGCGCTGTACATTATCACCGTGGTTATCATGTGGTATGAATACGGTCATGGACTATGGAGTTTGCTCGTCAATGTGATTCCGCTTGTTGTTGGAGCTATGCTTCTCACTCAGTTCGTGGCATCCAAGAATGCCTAGTATTAGAAAAGCTGGCCTAGGTAGATTCTACCCAGGCCAGCTTTCTTCAGTATTTAAAAGGTTAAGATTTTGCTAAGATGTGTTAACGACTTATATAAAAACTAATTAAGCGTTTCAATACGAAGACCTGCAAACGGATCGTCGATATCGACATAGCCAGCTTTTAGATCAGAAATACCACAGTAAAGTCGGAGCTTTCCGTTTGGTAGAAGGACAGCGCCACCAGGATAGATAACCCTATCAAGGTCGTCACGCTCAATGCGGCGACCAACCAGTCCTTCGAACGCTTCTTTGGCAACAATGATTTTAACCTCTTCAGTCGTATTAGAGTTGGGATCATAGATATAACTTGTTGCGCAGTATTCTCGTTCCTCTGTACTACGATTGATGTATGTCGCAATATGTCCAATCATGCCAATTCGTCTCTTTTTCCTACTCGGATCCGAGTTGTTCTCGTCTTCTTCGTTTTTGGCTTTCAGCGGCCAGCCGAAGTTGGGCCCTACCCATTCTCCATCTTGACAAAGATCAGGGATAACCGTCGAGGTATCGAGAATTGCTTCTTGCAACCCGCTGATGAACTCTTCCCTAGTTGTAGCTGTAAACTCAGCATAGGTAACAACACCAGGTCCAAATTCGGCCCCTTGACCACTTTGAGGACGGTTAAAGACACCCCAACGATTATCGCCAAGATAGACGATGCGCGTTCCTTTGCGATCTTCTGGTCCCACGGCAACTCTTTCTAGGTCGTTGATTGAGCTGCCGATAAAGAATTCTTGATGATACGGGAAGCGTTTTTTATCGGGCGCGCTTGCAAGTGGTCGAAAGCTCCTGGCTATTACTGCTGTCATTGCCAAAAGAGGTTCCCTATTAAGCTTACCCTCTGCTACGCTCGGATCCTGATGAGAGTCGGGCTTATTAGGCATATCGGGAGGTGTGTACGAAGAAACATTTTCGAAATTTGGCTGTATGAAGACGGGCGTAAGTGCCGGCTCGTAGGGTGTTTCATCCTCTATAAAATCGATCGTGTCATATGGTAGTTGCCTCTTCGTGTCTAGCTGCCAGACTCCAGTATCTGGCGGTCCTCCGGGCGAGTTCTTAGGCTGGAAGTAGAATCCCACGCGGGCTCCTTCAGTACCCTCAATCTCCTTACGTACAGCGATATACCATCGCTCTTCAGACTCCCCCTCGTCATTCTCTACAGTCTGCTGGAAAGCTTGAGAACAATTATAACCGATGTACCCTTTATCGAGTTCGAACTCCAGTAGGACGCCGCGAGGAATGGGCTCTCCTCGTTCATGTAAAGGCTCGGTATATTCATGGTGTAGCTCTGTGAGCGACTTACCATTTCTTGATACAGCTCTCATCGGTGCTTCGTGCTGATGGGGTGATAGGAACAGCACAACTGTTGTTCCAAGGCGGCGGACTGAAGTAGCGATGTCCTCGAGTGAATCTATCTCAAGATCGGCTGAAGACGTCTCTCGGGCTCTTTGAAGTTCATGATGTGATGTTGTCATTGGCTTATGATGTCCTTATGTTATTAAAAGTTGGCCTCGCTACAAAGGAAACCGGTCGAATATATATAGTAGTACTTTATTGCAGGAATATCAAATGAATTTAATTTCTATCATTTTTTCCACCAAGCACATTCTTAGATGTTCGATCATCGCCTCTCTTCTATGCGATGGAGCTATCTTGTCATCTCATCTTAAGATGACGCTACCGTACTGTGTTCTAGCTCTTTTTTGTAAGGTTGTTGAACTGTGATAGAAACTCAGCGTATGCTTCACGCATTGCATGTAGCCGCTCGTTGTGCGGAGCGGATACGAGACCATCGTTAGCGACTTGGACTGCTACCCTCAAAGATAATAACCTGTGAGTGATCGCTTGCTCCCACCCGCGAACATCAAGTTGGTATTCTAGAAAACGTCCACCTTTCGATGTCGGTTGGCATTGTACCATCTTAGCGCGCAATAAACCGTTTAGTGCTGTATTCACGGAACCCTTTGATAAGTGTAGCGCTGATTCAATATCTGAAGCTGTCTGCGTTGAGGGCTCGCAGATAGTCAGATATGCTAATACGCTCGACATGCTTGCCGTCATGCCGCCTGTTCTAAAGAAGTCGGACAGCGCTTTATACGTTGTATCCATGATTACTATTATGACATAGAAATAATTTTCAAAAAATATTGAAAGCATATGCATAATGCGTTACTATCAAGATGCGTAAACAATTATTCAAGTATGTATATAGTGATTTGAATGGCGGAAGATATATGAAAAATCAGATACAAAAGAAAAATGAAATCGTTGCCTGTGTCGGCTCAAGTACGGCAGCTGCGCACGGTGTATTTAACTGGCTCAAGGAGCTTAAGCAGCGGCCGCAGAACAGCCGTTTTACCTTCGTTAATCGTGGTGTTGGCGGTGATGTTGCATATAGCACTCTTCAGCGTCTTCCTAAGACCATTGCTCTCCATCCAGATCGCGTCATCCTTATTATTGGTGCAAATGATATCCTTAACCAGGTTTTTCCAAATGTTCAAAAAATGCTCGGCGGGTGGAAAAAACTACCAGAGAAGTCGTCACCTAAATGGTTTCGCGAGAATCTGACGGCGATCGTGAGCGAACTAAAGGCTAAGACGTCAGCGCGCGTTGGCTTGGTATCACTAGCACTCGTCGGCGAAGATCCAAACTCTAGTAATCCAAAACAGGCGGAGCTCAATAAACTGTTCGCGGAGTTTGCAGAAATTATCAAGGATGTCGCCAAACAAGAAGGCGTGGATTATATTCCCTTTTATGAACGATTTGAGGAGCAGCTTGTGACCGACCCAGGTAAGGCATTTACTGAGTTCCGCTTTCGCTCATTCTTCCGCGATTATTATTGGCGTGAGTTTATTCGACGGCACACCTTCGACGAAATCGCCGAGATGAACGGCTGGAAATACCATGTTGATGGTGTACATCTCAATACTCGGGGCGGGATGATTCTCGCTGACGTTGTTCAAGAATTTCTTGATAAATAGAGAACTCCCTTTTTCCTTATCGCTGCCGGATTCTTGAAAGGGAATCCGGCAGCATCAGTATGCAAGAGACGCTAGTCTAAACTCTTGACGAAGACTTAAAGTGTAAAGTTGACGAAGTTAGAATGTTGCTTGATGAGCAGGACTATTAGCGCTTGACTGAAGCATTAAGCCTTGCCTTCTCCTTGGAACATCCAGCGTACACCGTACTTATCTGTAAGGGCGCCATAAGAGCCGAACGGCATCGCTCGCAATTCATCGAGCGTTTCTTGATTTGCTCCAATCGATAGTTGTTCAAAAATGTGTTTTAGTTCATCGTATGATGCTTCGCTAATGTAAGCACAGGTAGCGGTGCCTTCAATACGGGCGCGCTGTGGCAACAGCCAATCAGATGCCGAGAACTCAATACCATTACTAACGAGTCGTGAGTTCACGACGCGGTTTTGTTGTTCAGGCGTGAATTGCGCTTTCATAGGTGATTCATTTACTTTGGTTATGGCTAGGTCGCCACCAAAGCATTTTTGATAGAATTGCATCGCTTCTTCACAATTACCATCGAATAAAAAATAGGGGGTTGCTTTTGACATTATTTCTCCTTTGTTTAGATGTTACGTCTCTATTCTATGTCTATTTATGCAATCGGTATTGTACGGAAGCGCCCATTTATATGTACGCAACGCCGCTCTCGTCTTGTCGGAACTCGCTAATCGACTGCGTCAGAGCTGTTGGAGTAAGCCATGAGAATGCCTTTATATCGCGGATAAAATGAGATTGGTCATGGTAATTAAGCGCGTAGGCAATATCAGAAAGTTTTTGATACTGTCCGCTCCACATCAGATACAGCGCTGCGTTTACCCGTTGAATTTGTATGAATTTTTGAGGTGTGCAGCCGATAAATAACGCAAAGCGTTTCTGTAGCCTTCGCTCACTGACATTAAAGTGCGTAGCTAGTTTGTTTACAGTTATAGTAGCGATGTGTTCATCGATGAAGGCAATGCTTTCCTCAACAAGGACATCCCTTCGTCCGTGCTGAGATAGCTGAGCGGTGAGGAAGTTTTCAATATCTCGAATGCGTGTTTCTATATCATCCGTGCGCAGCAGTTCTACTTGCAAATCTGTAGCGCCGAATTCGGATGCCTCGAAGGGTTTTGAGACAATGTCAGTACCATCTATATCAAAAAGCGTTTTCAAGGCCCAGGGTTTGAACGCAACTTGAATGGTTGTGTACTGTCCTTTCCTGAAACGCATAATACTTGGCTCCAGTCGGCAGCCGTGAAGGAACAATGGCGGCAGATAACAGTAATTTTCTGAACGCGTTGCGATACTCTCTATACATGGACCCGTCGAACTAAAGTGAAAAACTATACCAGGTACAACGAGTGCACACGTTTTTACTTCTATCGCCTCCTTCATAGATCCTTGTATTACGCGTATACCGGTAATGTCACGCTGGAGTTCGAGTGGTGGCGTATAGAGTTTATTGTGCATGATACATATAGTATAAATTATTGATTTGACGCTGTAGGTGAGATAGTCATATAAAAAGCAGCGTTTCTGCTGCTCATTAGGTTAAACTTTTCTTAGTATTGCGTACGCCTGTCGGGTAGAGTCTCCTCTACCCGACAGGCGGTGTTCCGTCTCGTGCTAGGCGAGGATCTTCTTTGTGATCTCGCCGATCTTTGTCCCGTCGTCCATCTCGCAGCGTCGAATTTCATCGGCGTGAGCGAAATAGATGTGAGGCTGTTCGACCGCGGATGCACTCAGGAGCTTTCTCATTGCTCCACGCGGAATGCGTACATCGAAGGTCTCGATCAGATACGCGGTGCGCTTCTCCGGCACGTCACGAATCGTCACCGAGTCGTAGCGAACGAATCTCCTGAACGCCTCTCGGACGGTATGGAGATCCCTTGCCTGAAGGATACGGGTTTCATCCACCAGCTCCTCAGTCAGTTCGCGAAGGACAGTCGTCTCTCGCTGTTCGCGACGCCCAAACCATTCGACGACGTCCTCCACTCGCGCGTCATCGACGCGAAAGCGAAGGTCGCTGCCCTGCTCGAAGTCGTACGCTCCGAGGGTTCGGGAGATGTGCTCGATTTCATCAGGTTGAGCATCGAACGCACCTCCAATCGGGGACAGTAGCCGGCCGTGACCTCTCTTGAGCCTTCCGGCGTTAACGAGTAGGGCAAATCGCCCACTCGGATCTTGCAGACGAGCAAAGCCCGTACAGCTAATCCTCACTGCAGCCTCCCTGGTTTTCGATTGGAAACATGGCTATTATAATACATAGTATGTCGTTAGACAAATGAAGACTCATGACTTTTCAGTCTGATCCGCAACTCTTTTTAATACTAGTATCTCGGGACGGGCGTAGGAAGAAAGTCACTCCCTAGCCAGGAATATGCCTGCAGTTGATAACTACTATGTATCTACATAAGTTATCAACAAGAGGAACTCCAGGCGTAATATCGCCGCTTGATTCTGGTACGAGACGGTACTTCTTCCCAAGCTTTACAACTCGATCGTTTGTCGGGCCACCACTCTTCTTACCGAACTTCCCTAGTCTGTGTTGAATGATATCGTCAACATGAATATTTCGGCCTGATTTGTCTTTGAATCCAGTGTCCTCGCCTTTTTCCATACGGTTATCATAGCATATACAAATTGCGTTTTTGATAGTATCGTATCTGGTTTTCCGAAAACGCTACTGTGCTCTTTGCACCTTCGTGTACATGCGCTTTAACACAAGTTGCATAGATTAAGCCACCAATACGGCGAGCTCGTATACTCCTGAACTGTCGTTATTTTACCGTCGCGAATCCTGTGTGCATACGCTGCGGCATATCTAGACATAGAGGATAAAAGGTATCCGAACTCTTACATAGTAAAAAGTCTACAGCTCAATCTGTAGACTTTCTTATAATTTCATGGCTGGAGGAGGCGGACTAATATAACTTTTGAGGATAAGGACGTTGAATGTGATGTTCAAGAAATCCCGTCAGACGCATGCTCGACCAAGCAAAATCAACAACTAATTCTAAAGAGGCTATGGACTCCGGTAAGATTTTGATCTGTAACTTTGCACACGGCGAAATCGAAGAGGACGGGTTGGCGTTATTCGGCAGTGTTTAGTCTTGCACATCATGATCACTTCTAACTATTCGACGCATTGATGCAGCAAAATCGGATAGGAAGGTGGCTCACTCAGAGCCACCTTCCTATTCACCAGACGTCACTCAGCCGGAACGATGCTGGCAGAGCCGCCACCAGCACCTCCGTACCCTCCCGCCACGACCTTCCTGGCTGCTTCCTGAGTACTGAAGCGAAACGCTTCAGGCTGGCTTCTCTTGTCGGAGCTCCAGCGATAGACACCATCCTTGAGAATCAAGTAGAACGTCTGTCGCCCACCCTCGGTTTTAATAATGAACCCGCCGTGGGTTCGGGAAGACCGTGGTGGCGAAAGCGGGTCCGGGACAATCCGGGCGAGTGCTTGTTCGTGCTCACGATGCTTGAGAGTCACCTCACCTGCTTCCTCTTGCGTACCGAAGCGCTGAGCAGCCTGGAGCCCTTCGGCTCCAGGAACCCACATGAACCCACGCTTACGCTTGTCAGTCGCGACGAAATAGTATTTGCCACGACGACCTTCTGCGCAGATTATGTACATTAGTGAACTCACTCCTATCGATATTCATCTCAGAACAACTGGACTGCGCTACATCTCTACATCTATCGCCTCGCTCTCGCAAATGGTGCACTCTCTAGTATGCCTCATCTCTTGTCATTTTGAAATACTCCTAGCGTTACCTTGCGTTTTGCTGTCCATAAGCATGACGCTCGAATCACTAACAGAGAAGAATGGTGTGTATCACCCGAGTGAGGGATTAGAACCCCCTAATTCCAATAAATATGTCCAATAGAAATCTTTTCTCTCATAATAGACGTAGTATAGTTTTTCTTACAGTTCTGCTCTAACGCCCAACAAAGGACATTAGAGCAGAACCTTTAAGGATTACACAGAACAATTGCGACCGCAAGACACGGTCTCTGGGCCCCAGTGGTGCTTGTCACGGTTGTGGCCACAGCCGGGAGTCTCGCATGTGGTGCCCTGACCGATGAACTGTGCACAAATGCAGGGTTTTCTGCGCTTCCACCCGTGACACATTCCGCGTCTAGTCCCACCTGAAGTACTAGCCTCACTCGGCGATTGCATACTATGGTTCCCCTACTGTCTCTTTTTAGAGGAGACTCTCTTGCCAGAATCTCTGACAGACTTAATATATCACTCTCGACCGAGAACATAAAGCATAGTACTTAGTCTTCGTGCGTGTAATCAATAAAAGTCCGATTAACTCATCCGCTCACTTTACAAGAGCTAGTATAGCTATTTGTTTACCGTTACCCGTAAACAAACTAGTTTGGGGATAGAGCTTGATTGTATACCGATTTATAAAGCCAAACAAGCAAATCACTAGTGTTAATTAGCGACTTTTTATGGTTGAGGAGAGGACTCCTAACTAAGACTTTTGAGGATGTTGAGAAGACTCAAATCTAGAACATGACATTCGATTGATACGACAGCTTCTTGAAGAAATGAGAGCGAATCGGAGCAAAACCATAAATCTATTTTTTCCTCTTCGCTGCGTCGTCTATCTGCTTCTGTAAATCCGCATTCTTTTTGATCTTTTCCAGCGCAGCTAACCTTGCATCCTCAGCTTCTTTTTCTCGTCTCTTTGCAGCAGCGATAGATGCCCGTTCCGCTATCGCCTTTTGTCGGGCCTGAGTTTTTTCGTTTGACGAGTCATCTTTTCCGCCGGTCGTCTTAGCAAAATATATGCCGTCGTCTAAATGATCTTCATCCGGCAATGTTGTTGCTAAATCGGAGTAAACATTGAATACTTGCGGCGTTTCGGCCGTTAGGGCGTCGGAGCTCGAGGAATCCAGCCATGCTTCTTGCGAGACAGGGCTTATAGTAGTCAGCGCGTCAAAGTCAAATGCCGGTTGGGGTTGTACGAGCCTAGTGTCGGCCTTGCCTCGTTCTTGCTGCAGGGCTGCTACTATTTTGTGTAGGCCCCCTCTTGCTATTGCTCGCGCCTGTATTGTGCGTACCTCCATAGTCTCTCGAGTGTATTTCATATACTCGCTTACTTTGTTGAGTACGGGAAAGTCCTCGCCTTCAAAGATAATATGCGGTGGAATGTATTCTGACACTTCTTGTACGCCTCTCATGTCACTAACGGATATACGCATATCCTACATACATTAAAGATGAGTGTCAATACCAGAAAGCTTTACACGTCAGGGAATGGTCAGCTAATTGCAGAACGATAGCCCCTGTCTTCGACTCTTTTAGTGTGATAACATATCAAAATTAAAAAAAGCAAATACCCTGTTCAAGATGTGACGGTCTCTTTTAGGCTTCAATCATAGAGATTTTAAGTCCCCGTCCGAAGAATCGGACGGGGACTAGCCATCATTGAAGAGTACTCGCCGTAAGTTCGATCTCAGCGCGTATTTGTGATTTCTAGTAGGTTATCAGGTAGCCGTGATCACAAGTCACTCATGTTTACCTCATGGCATATGGATAGGAGACGGTTGGAGAGAGTAATAACTTTCCAGACCCTCACGCTGTAGCGTGAGGGTCTGGGGCGAAGATTGTCAGGCGATCGGAGAGACGATCCTCATGTTGAGGCCATTACCCTGCACGGCCGACATCACGACATCACGTATGCTGTCATGAACTACCGCAGATCCATCAGCGTTGAAGTGCTTGATGAGGCCTCGCCGCACGAGAGTCTTTCGCGAGTTGTCACTGGTGATGACGAAGGAGTGATCCCGACAGACACGAACCAGATCCCAGAGCGCGGTAATACCCGCGGTCGATTTCTGCAGATCACTCAGAGAATCCATGATCGTGACGATAGCAGCCCTTTCGGCTCTGCCACCATTCTTTAGACGAATCATTAGGTGCCTTCCGCCGTTTGACGATATTCTACCTTATTTACTTTAAGCTATTATGGCGTAAATGCACAAGACAGTCTCTCCTTCACTCTTGTCGGGAAAGGGAAAGAAGTAATGACGATATGTCCTAAAAAGTAGTCCACAAGATAATTCATAAAAATACCTAGAACCACTCGCATTGCTGACATCACCTGGGCTACTGAAATGCCTACTGCCCGACTTAGCACTCGAGAAATGAGGCATACAAAATGAATATCAATGGCAGACGGAGCAAGATGATAGGTGTTCGAACTTTTTCGTAGCAAAAACCTAATCAGGACTAATATGCCTGATAATTCCGACCTATCGAACTGACTTCTTGAGCACGAAATACGAACTTCTCGGTACGATTTATTAGCTACAATCACAATAAAGTAAAGCCTTTACGAGAGAACGAGATATTTTTAGTAGAATTTGTAGTTAAAAATAAGTGCCCGACTGCGCTCTGTTCTTCGGCAGTACTTGATGCCAAGAGCGCGGTCGGGCACAGGTCCTAGGAACCGTAGTTGCGAGGCTCCCATCCAACTCTTCTAGCCAGATCTTTGAAGATGCGATCCAGATCCCTTCGACTCATGGGGTCGACCGGTCTGATCTCGAAACCAGTGGCGGTTTTCCTGATAGTGACCGTCTCAGGGAGCGCTGCATCCAGCATGTCCTTGTCTGGACCACCCGCAACGTTGAAGAGGAGAAAGCTGGGACTCCCCGTCGTACCTCCACCCTGAATCGAATAATTCGCTTCGGGACGCATTGACACTCCTTTTATCGGATGTCCTACCGTACTTTGGACTCATTTATTATACCAGAAAAACATTGAATTAATGGTCGTGCCGTACTTTACAAAAAACAACCTTAACATTAATGACGCAATCCAATCGGCTGAAAGCTTGCTGCGATCAACTCTCACTAGTCTCCACGCATGAAAACATCCCGCTATAGATTTCGGCGGATGTTTTCATCTCAAGTTGTCAATAAAGTGATTCGACCAATGGTCGGACGAAACTAGTTCGTAAATGGCTATCGCTAGCCGTTCTTGCAAGTTCGGAAAATAAATGCTCGTCATCTTAACCGTCGAGTAAGTGTCGTAAACAAGGTAATGCCACCGCACGTCACGTCTGCGGTGATGAAGCGATAACGCTTACGGACCTCATGTGGAGAAGTCACCCCATGTGCAGCATACAGTCGAGTGGACAGCAACATTACATGAATAATCTAGACGCCCACATTTTTTCTGATACTAGCTGTCGGAATCTGATCGCATAGCGTATTCCATCTTTTCGTTCCCCTCTCTCGCGACGATTGTACCGAGTTGGATGCCCTGACTGAGGAGAAGGCTAGTATTACCCCCTAGTTGCTTTTCGAGCTGAGACCGACTTTGCCACGCTCTACGTCGTAGGCAGCTCTCTAGTTCGGCGAGCGAGACGATTGCACTCATGATGGATCCTCTCTTTGAGACGATAGTACCGACTCAATTAATATACACCGATTATGTGTAATGATTCAATCTAGGAGCTAGCCTGTAAAATATATAGCTTCAATCATGAAAACGACGGCGTTATAAGGTTTCATATAGCGGCAGTTTGCGTTTATTTTTCGGTTAGAATAAAATAGTCATGCCGGTGTTGTCGTCCCGAAGGGAAATGCAATGAGTCAGATCGATAACGTCAAGAGTTACGTCTTGGGTAATCGCGGAGTGCACACTGCTATCAGTGTGCAGAACGTCCTGGGTGGCACTTACTCGCTGGAAACTATCCGCACTGCATTCGAGCAGCTCAAGGATACACCATCAAGCGGAGTTGAGTCAACGTCCAAGAGTCGCATCTGGTCTCCCGGTCGTAGAGCGCGGTAAGAGCCGCATGCCTCCTGAAGTCGTGTCATGCGACTTCAGGAGGCGATTTCATTATTAGTGCAATCCCCATATTTTGAAGAGATATAACCTATTCTCTTTGTTGTGTAGGCTACAAGCGTCACGACTGTAGTAGCTCATTAGGAGTTAAGCTGAACGAAGATACATCAAAAATTGACTAAATGTAGCGGCCCAGTCAATTCCATACATTCAATACACATTGATCTAAGATGCATGATCAGTTAGGAGCAATCACGACAAATGCCGCCAGTCTTACCTAACGGCCTGAAGCATAGTAGACTATGGGCCAGGTTCCGCAACGACACGCATTGCATCCTGTACATATCCAGGATGCCTTCATCTCTGACCAAATGAACATGACTCTGTAGGAGACAGTATAACTTTAGAGCTCATGTCGCCCTTGTTAGAGCTATACAACGTTACTCGATAAACCGTCTCACCTCAAGATGAGCACAAATACCCATTAAATAGATAGACACATGCGCAACATTAGATCAATACCTATGCGTGCTTATTAAAAACACCACTTGTGAGATAGAAACCCTCAACAGGAACTGTTGTTCGACCTTGATTTGCTGTAAATTATCATTTATACTAAAGATCTTCCTATCCTCCGCAAGAAAGCGGTGTTAAAAGTGAGGTTCTATAACTCACGCGACATCAACAAGTGTCGTGACCACAAGGGACTTCAGGAAGTTCCTGGGGAATTCCCCGTCGGACAGAACCTGGGTATGTGTGGAGAGTGTCACAAGACATTCTTCCGCGACAATACTGTCCAGATGAAGGTCGTGAAGGGGGTGCGTAAGCTCACCATCATGGGTGTAACCTACGTGTACACCCACGCCAAGGGTTGGATCAAGGAGTAGGATCACCGCCCACAAAAAGCGGGGGCATGGACAAGCAGGCATTAGCCGCTTGTCCATGCCAAATTTTACCTGTAATGCATAAAATCAGCTGAGGCTGATTTTATTTTTATCTGAATGATTTTACTCTGAGTGTTCAGACTAGTCAGCACAAGACAGCATACGCGTATTAATACTCTATAAATGTAGATACCTGGACTTACCTCCGGCTTGCCGCGCGGCGGTTGATTGAATCTTTCAACTTGGCTGGTGATCTTACACCCTTGACTCTAAAATACTAAAAGATAGTTTTCTTGTGTAGCTTGTCCGGCATTCACCCACAGATAAGGGTAATAAAGGAGATGTCAGAGCAAGGAGCAAGTTTATCTTGCGGCCAATCGCTAGTGCTTAAGAACCTATCGATATTGAAACACATGAAATCTTTAAGAACCCATTCCAAACCTCCTACAACCTTCTCAGTAATAACGCAACAAATGCCAACACGACCATTTGCAGACTTGTACTGAGCTTCGTCTCACAGTTCTTCCAGAGACGGTGGCATTTTTCGAGCCAGCCAAAGCTTCGTTCAACTACCTAGCGTTTCTCACCGGTGTAGCCTCCGTCAATGAGTAAATTGGTGACCTCACAAAGCGTATTCTTGTGCTGTTCCGCCATCTCAATTGCTCCCGCTCGGTCCGTGACGTTGGCTGTGGTTACATGAATCGCGTGTGGCAACCCATTTCTAGTTATTATGTGAGATTTGGAATGGGTTCTAATAGAAACTGCCATCTAGCGTTCTTTAAGCGCGTGACTGTGGCTCATCGACATACGCTCCGGACAGCAAGTAGAGCAGTCTTCACTACTGCGATACAGGTGTAACTTCCGTGTCTTAGGGAAACATGATTACTGTATAATACTGGCAATTCTACTTTCACTCCGTCTTATGCAATAAAAAGGACCCCATATCCATTGCATGCAAAAAGAGGAGTGTTCTTCATGTAAAACGTCCCTGCTCAAATTGAGCAGGGACTATCTAGGCATGTACGCATCACTCAGGTGATCGCGCCCGCCCTTACCAGGGCGGCCTTGTAGGTGTCACCGAGTCGGCGGAGGAGGTTGTCGGGGAGGTTGTCGGACATTTTGACCGTCACCCAGGGCCCTCGCGCCCCCTTCACCTCGATCTCGAGGTCGTGCACGCCCAGGTTCATCTCCTTCAGTGCCGCCATGAGGGCGTTCTGGAGAGTGTTCTCAGACACTCCCGGATCCACAGCCACTTTGATAGTGGATGACATCGTAATACTCCAGTCACTAGATGAGACTAACACTTTTACAATAACAATAAAGCCTAACGGTGTCAATAATGCCGTGTGGAGACTTCCTATGACATCAAGTAAACAGCTAAAGCTTCTCGAAGTGTACTCGTCATAAGGGCATGGTCGCCTTTCGTATCGGATTGACCCTTAAAACGTGAAGGGCCGTAGAACTTCTACCTATCCTCTGTATTTGCAAACGGTAGCTAATACAAGAGGAGGGATGTGTATGACACACCATCGCTTTACTCGAGACGATAGAGAAAGACGGACGGACTGCGCAAGATCTATCGAGGAGCTTTGTTGATGCGCGCCTAGCTTGCATTCTGCATGTAGAGATGAAAACCCCTGCTCAATTGAGCAGGGGGGGTGCACGCCGTAGGGGGAAGTTAGCCTCCCAGCTCCCTAAGACGGTCACTGTAGTACCTGGCGTAGAGCGTTGCGTCATCGTCATTTGCGGCGCGCACTGTCAAGACCAGTAGATCCTGCCTCTCGCGCTTGACGCTCATCACTTGTCGTCCATGGGGTCCTCCGCGTGTGATTCGGAGAGCCTGCATGATGATCTGATCGGATGCGCTCTTCTTGACGCTCATCTCGATATCTATCTCTTCCATTTGAAGATCCTTTTGCTCGATGAAGCCAACATCAATGAGATTAACAATAGATACCAGTTAAGTCAAGCTATTTGTACCTGAATCCCTAAACTCCCTCACTCCTTTAGTAATTGGTAAGCCAACAATGTCCGTACATAGTGAACGGCGTAGCCGTTCACCGAGCGGGGAAACGAACTCTGTAAGAAGAGATGTTCTTTAAGATAGTCAAAGACGCATTCAATCCGTGGTCGAGCCCGCAGCAGCGTTAGCTGCCAGCGGGCCAGTACTTTCT
>DATIJL010000013.1 GCA_035478595.1 Candidatus Chromulinivoraceae bacterium | reverse complement strand
GCTACCCACCGGCTATGCCAGTAGTAATACTCACTCCTGGCAATCCCGTAGTGTTTACAGGCAGCGCTCACGCTGCCGAGTTCCTCGGCAGCTCGAAAACCAGGCCAGTCGAATACGAGCCCCATACACTTGGAGTTGTTTCTGGTCATTGTTCTTGTTCTCACTTTCACTCCTTTCTAGATTAGAAAGTATATGACGAAGTGTCCAAGATGTATGGGAGCCGGATAAATTGTCATAAAATACTATTGCTTTTTAATCATATTTATGCTTAAATAAATACATAAAACGATAGAAACAAAAAGGACGCAAAAATGGATATCACCACCTCCGACGACGGTTCGGTAAATCTTACGAATAGCCTCGATTTAGCTACTTGGAACCGCCCGCGGACAAGTGAAGAGCTGCGAAGCTTTATCGCGAGCCATGCTGATCGCCTACCAGACGATATAGATGTCGAATAAAACTAGTAAAAAGAGAAGCTGACAAGAGCTTCTCTTTTTTAATGAACGCTGCACAACGGTCAAATGTTTTTTGACAACTGTGTGACGCTGGCGAGCCTCTCCCGGATAGGGACAGACTCGCCGACGCACTTACTCGGTGAAGATGGACGCCGGGGGCCGAATGTGGACCGGTTGCGGGTGCATGCTGTTGGTGACGCCGCGTGTCCAGTAGACGCACAGCTCATACAGCACGTGGGCGACGATCGCCGTCCACAGTCCGCAGGCGAAGACGAGCCCGAACATGATCAAGCCGAAGTACCATGAGGTCAGCACGCCAAGGATGTTGGCGAAGCTGGTCCGCTTGGACTCAGAACTCTCCTCCGTGTTGCGATGGATCGTCTTGAACCGCAGGCTTGCGAGCACGATGCCGCCGGCGATCAGCCAGCCGAGGTGCCCGGTCAGTGGGCGGTCCAGGATGCCCAGACTCGCCCAGTTGACAATAGGAGCCAGGATGTAGCTGACAACCAGTCGCACGAGGCCGAAAGTCACCACGTTGAGGATGTTCAGGACAGCCATCGCGCCGATCAGGCGCAACCAGCGGTACATGATCTCCTCGAACACACCGGCGTTGAGTGCGAGCCAGGTTCCTCGGGTGAAGAACTGGCTGGTGCTGGTGGGATGGGGTGCCCTGAAGATGACCGAAGTCAGTCCCTTGAAGGCGGTTGCGACGATTCCAGCGGCGAACACGTACCAGATCGCAGACAGTCCGTACCCCATCGGCTTGTAGGTGTGGAGCGGGGCGAAGAAGCCCGGGGCATCCGCCCACCAACCGAACAGGAGGTACAGCCCGGTGACCACCGCGAGGGTGGCCAGGGTCTGCTTGAGGTACGTCTTGGTCACGCTCCCCGTACTCACATCGAGTGAACGGGGAGAGTCGGGGTTGAGCATGAACTTGAGGCGCGCCATCGTTGTTCCCTTCTCATGTAGACGGCTCTCAATCTTTAAAGTATAAAAAGTGAGAGCCACCTACAGAGAAAAAGTAAGTGCGTTGTTAAGGTGCTGCATTACTGCAGCCCTTCTATTATAACATAATTTTACTTTTTAAGCAATATCGCCCTCCGATGTTGTTGAATAGTTCCGTGAAAACCTTAACGGCGCGCATTCCAAGATTAGACCATACTTATAGCTACAAACCATAAGTAAAGGAGGGGGTATAGCAGCTAAAAATAGCGATAATAGTACAGCCAACCGTGGTTTTGCAGCAATGGATAAAAAGACGGTCAGCAAAATTGCACAGCGTGGCGCTGCGGCAAGTACCGGTAAATTTGGGAGTAAAAACGGTGCTGACCCAAGGGTGGCTGGGCGTGCAGGAGCTAAAGCGCAGCCATTGGAAGCTAAGCGCGAAGGTGGCCGTAATAGCCATCGCAATAAATAGTGCGTTTTTGAGTTTTTTAGGTAGGCGGAACCAATAATGTAGTGCCAGGGGTTAGTTCTCTCCCTGGCACATTCTGAAAGAAGAGGTAAACACCTCGCTAGATGCTACAATGAGGCTATGAGTTGGTATCATCCATCCACACTTTTAGATAAGGTATTTGAAGGTGGCATAGTTATCAAGGGTGTTGGTGGCGTTCTTGAAGTTTTAGGCGGTTTCTTACTGCTTTTTATTAGTCCTCATTCGATTCATGATTTTATCGTTTTTATTACACAGCGTGATCGCGTTGAAGACCCACACGATATGGTGACAACAACCCTGCTTGGATGGACAGATCACTTAGCCCATGGCGGTAGAGTATTTATTATTGCGTATTTGTGGGTCCATGCTGCCACAAAACTAATCGCGGTCATTGGGATTTTGCGAAATCAGTTATGGGCGTATCCTTTTTCGCTTATCACTCTTGGTATGATGATGATATATCAGACATATAGTATTATTCTTCATCCTGGCATAGGAATGATCTTGCTTACTGTTTTTGACATATTCATGCTATGGCTGATATGGCGAGAATATGGTAAGGCGCGGCAGACGTTGCAGGTCTCTACATCTGAATCTGCCGTTGGAACTGAAATGGCGTTGGAAGACTAATATGAAAATTTTGGTGACAGGCGGCGCTGGATATATTGGAACTCACACAGCGATTGAGTTACTGGCGCAGGGATATGAAGTAGTGGTTGTTGATAATTTTTGTAATAGCCACCCAACTGCTATCAAGCGAGTAGAAGAACTGAGCGGCAAGAGCGTTCAACTGTACTCTGGCGACGTGCGGGATGAAGTACTCTTGAAAGAGATCTTTACTGAGAACGATATAGAGGCGGTTATCCATTTTGCTGGCCTGAAATCGGTAGGTGAGTCAGTACTGGTGCCGTTGGCCTACTATAAGAACAATTTAGACACAACGTTAGTGCTTTGCAGCGCAATGAAACGAGCTAATATTAAGAAACTTATTTTTAGCTCGTCGGCTACTGTCTATGGAGATGCGCCTGTATTGCCATGGAGTGAGACGACTCAAACAGGAATTGGTATTCCTCACCCATATGGCCAAACAAAATACATGACGGAACAGATCCTACGTGACATCGCAAAGTCAGACGATTCATGGCGAGTCATTTTACTGCGTTACTTCAACCCTATTGGGGCTCACGAGAGTGGTAGGATTGGGGAAGATCCGCGTAATACGCCGAATAATCTCATGCCGTATATTTCGCAGGTTGCTGTGGGCAAGCTAGAGAAGCTTCACGTTTTTGGTAATGATTATGACACTCCTGACGGGACGTGTATTCGTGATTATATCCATGTGATTGATCTTGCGAAAGGGCATGTCGCAGCGCTTAAGCGGATGGAAAGCATGCACGGTCTTGATGTATTTAATTTAGGAACTGGCAAGGGAAGCTCTGTTTTTGAGGTGATTCATGCTTTTGAAGAGGCTACGGGAAAAAGTATACCTTACGATATTATTAAACGACGCTCAGGTGACTTGTCTGAGTACTATGCTGATGTCTCAAAGGCGAATACACAGCTGGAGTGGAGAGCGACTAAAACGCTCAAAGATGCGTGCGCAGACACATGGCGCTGGCAAATATCGAATCCAAATGGCTTTAGTGAAGGTTAGAAACTGAGTAGTTCTACATTCGTGCAGCCCAGGCGAACGTAGCCGTGGTCGCACCTGGATTGACATCAACATTTATAGTAAATGATGTATTCGTGACGCCACTTATCCAGAAGCGAGTTGCACTACCCAGACTATTGGTAGGCGTAACGCTAAGATTAGCGAGCGCTGGTGTTGTATCTAGTCCGTGCGAAACTGCGATGCTCGTGGTGCCGGACAGTACAGTGGCAGTACCAGTGTTTTCGGTTTTCCAGCCAATGTTATTACGAACGATCGTATTGGTGCCACCCGTCTCAAGTAGCGCGACGGTTGGTCCAGAAGCACCCCAACTCATGCCATTACCCTCTAGTAGGTTATCGCCAGCACCACCAGTGGATTCCTCGCGGATGAGACTACGGGTTTTACCCGTTATGTCTGAAGTGACGAGTGAGTTACCACTGATAATATTAAAGTGGGTATTAAATTCGAGGTTAACGCCAGACGCTGGGGTTGACCCAACCGTCCCTGGTCCAGCAAATACATTCCCAGTAACCGTACAGCTGTTTGCTACCATAAAAACACTATCACCAGCGGTATTATCGAATGTGGAGCTGATGACTTTTGTTTCTTTACAGTTTTGGATTCTCACAGCAATACAATTGTTCGAACCGCCTACAAAATTACAGCCAATAATACACTGTAGACCAGCAAGATCGTACAGCATGATGGGTGAAGTGCCGGTAGGAGCGGAAGCGCCACCGAGGTTTTCAAAGTCACAGAGAATAAACCAGTTTTCGTCGCTTGAGGTTGTCCAGGTACCTCCTCCATACCCAGTGCTAGTACCGGAATTGTCGAACAGACAGTTGAAAACACGGTTATGGTGTCCAAAGGCGCCACCAGTAATAGGACCAAGCTCAAGACCCCAGTTGTAACAGCTCGTAAAAGGAAGTCGCTCAAAAACACACTGTACCGCACCGCTGGCTAAAATGCCGCCACCAGCTGTTTGGTTTGCTAAGTTGCCGTCAAGTGTAAAATCCATAAAGACGGCACTCACTATGCCAACGCCAGCTGAGCCGCCGGTAAACTTGATAATAAAGTCGTTTAGGCTGTTTTTAGCTTTTAAGATTGTTGCGGCGCTTCCGGCTCCTACTATCGTGATAGGCGCGCTGATAGAGAGAGACGTGCCAATAATGGCCGTGCCAGGTGAAAGCATGAGCGGTTTGCCCGTGCTTACCGCCGCGGCAATCGCCGACTGTAATGCTGCTGCGTCATCTGTAGAACCATTAAATACAGCACCATAATCGACTGCGTATATAATACCAGAAGTAGGCTTATTAACCCATTTGAGTCCGGTTGTTTGGGTGGAATCGGCGGTGAGTAACTGCGTGTCAGAACCAACGGACAGGCTGGCGTAAATACTCGCGCCAGTTCCGCCGATTAAGGTACCCTTTGCGGTAAAGTCGCTTTTATGGACGACCGCACTGTCATTGGCTTTTGAGGCGAGAGCGGGAACGGTAGGACTTGTGGCAGTTCCAGCAAGATCACCAGCCAACTGGATAAGACCGGTCGAGGTTGTGGTGGCATTAGCCCCACTTGAGGTAATAGCAGAGGATTTTAGTGTACCATCGGCATTATGCGATTGCGTCAAAAAATCGTTGAGGACATTTCCCTATGTATCGTTATCTGATCCTGGAACAGGCAATCGTGCCACGGCGTATCCTTGTTAGGTTGCTGTAGGTCTATTTAATAGGAAAAACATAAGCGTTGCAAGGTGAATGTAGTTCTTGTAAGTTATTCGCTAAACACAGGTGCTCCTATGCTAGTGTAGTAGAAGTTACAATTTTGATTTGCCTATTAACCATTAGCTTGATAGTATTACCACAGACACTATGTACAAAAGGATGAGAACGTAGGCTAGAGATGTATACCTAGCCTTAGTCTCCCGGGACATATATCACTCAACCATCTATACATTTTCCTGGTTGGAACTGATGCACACGATTCGTTCAGAAGCATTAACTAACAAAGGAAAAGATCATGGGAAAAACTAGTAGGAAAATACTTAATAGTTTATTTGTAAGCGGAGCGGTTGTTGCGGCCGGCATTATAACGAGTGCATCAACAGCACGCGCGGCGCAGTCCACTGTTAGTCTAGGAACCGCCACGCCGTTCGCTATATTGGCTGGTACTCCTAATATCACTGACGCTGGAAATGCATCGGTGATTCTTGGTAATGTAGGCTTGAGTCCTGCGTCGGGTGCAGGCATTGGACTTAACTGTTCGCAAGTGACTGGTACGATATATTCGGTTGATGCAGCCGGTCCTCTCCCATGTCGGATAACGAATGGCCCACTGTTAGTGGGAGCGAAGAATGACCTTACCACTGCTTATACGGACGCATCAGGTCGTACGCCGGTTACGACGGTGCCAACCGAGCTTGGTGGAACTACTAAAACGGCTGGCGTTTACGACTCTGCCTCGACAACGTTTGGTATTACCGCAGGTGCCGGTGCGCTTGTGCTAGATGGTCAAAACGATCCATCATCTGTATTTATTTTTGAAGCAAATTTTAATGGTACCGGGTTAACTGTTGGATCGGGTAGTACCGTATCGCTCATAAATGGAGCTCAGGCTTGTAATGTTTTTTGGCGAGTTAATACAGCTTCTATCAATACAACGGCTAATTTTAAGGGCACGATCCTCGCTTTAAACTCTATCTCAGTTAATAACGGCGCCACTATTGAGGGGCGACTTTTGGCGAGAAATGGAAATGTGACGCTTAATACTGATACGATTACGGTGCCTACATGTGCATCCACCACTGGCGGCGGTAGCGGATCTACCAGTGTGCCAGGGTTACCCAACACGGGTTCTAACCAAAACGTGCTGCCACTTGTTGTTAGCACGTTAAGCGCGAGTACTGCTGCTATCCTGGTAATGTTCTTTATCCGTAAAAAACGCACCAACTAATTCCGATTTTGGGGACAATCTATGCGTATCAAACGCACCCATAAGAACCTCAGAAGGTTACAAGAGCTTTCTCGGCTCATGCGGGTGGTTGTAAGTGGACTTTGCATACTTGTAGGACAAGTTATCTTACAAGATATGGCTCAGAGTAACCCACTTCCATTTACTACTACGACTACGTACATAGGCCAACAAAAGCCGCCATCGGCGTTACCAGAGACTATCACCATTCCATCTATCGGCGTGAGTGCCTCTATTGCGTTTGCCGGTCTAAAGGCGGATGGTACTATGGATATAAAAAAGAACCCGGATGAGACAGCCTGGTATCAGTTTGGTACCCGTCCGGGGGATGAGGGGAGCGCAGTAATAGCAGGACATTCAGGCTGGACTGGATTGCATGGCTCTGTATTTAATGATATTTATAAACTAAAAAAAGGCGATAAGATTTCTGTGCTTGACCAAAAGGGGCATATGAAAACATTTGCCGTAACTGATAGCAAGCAGTATAGCCCAACGGCCAATGCGTCTTCAGTCTTTCAATCTTCGGATGGTAAGAGCCACTTAAACCTAATTACATGTGATGGTGCTTGGGTTAACGCTACGGATAGTGACTCAAGCCGACTGGTGGTGTTTAGCGTTTTGGAGTAGTCATTCTCCATACGTTGTTTAGACGGATACAAAAAGAAGCCATACAAGACTTCTTTTTAAGACATAATTTATTGGTAGGCAATGCAGGAATCAACTGGAACCGTATAAGACGCGAACTGATTAGAATGGATGAAATCATATCAAGTCTAAGAATGTCTAGCGGCTTAGCTACTACGCTGCAAGGATAGAACGGGTATGCCATTTCAGTCTATGATACAATCATCCTTTTGGACGTCCGCACTCTTCTTTTTTGCTCACGCTTTGCAATATAACCTATTAAATATATAGTAAAAATGCTCTTCAGCGAGCAACCAGTAATTCCCATCCAAAGGAACGACCTTTAACAGAAAGGTACTCCCTTGAAAAAGGTGAGAAACAGTGGCATCTTGGTGCTGCTCGCCGCCTTCGCGTTGGTGCTCGGCATCATCACGCCGGGTGTCGCCCAGGCAACCGATTCGTACCCGGTCGCAACCAACCTGCACACCAGCTCCACCCTATCTGGTCAGACGTGCGATCCGACCGACATCACCTTCGACTGGTCGTCGTTTCTGACGGACGCTTCGAAGTGGTACGGCGTTTCGGATCACTTCGCCGACAAAGCATCGTTTCTCGCAGCTCAGGCTGACGTGACGAACGGTGCGTGGGGTGTCAGCCAGTACACGAACAGCTCTGTGGGCGTAGTCGAGTTCTGGTGGACTGAAGACTCGTCAGCCCACCTGGAGTGGTCGGCTGACGGAGTGGACATCACCACCACGACAACTGGTGCAAACATCCACATCACTGATGTCGTATGCCAAAACTACTACTACGGTGGTGGACCCTCCACTCCCGTAGTAGGTGCGACTGGCATGCTTCACTCGTACAAGGTGTCCACATCGCAATCGTCGTCACTGGGATACACCGAGAGGCCGCTGTTCATACACGGCTTCGGCAACAACGGTACAGTGATTCCGACCGACCAGCCCATGGCGACGTACGTTGCTATGGGCGACTCGTTCTCAAGCGGCGAGGGCAACTCACCCTTCGAGTACGGTACTGATATACCGAACGTAGACACATGTCACCAGAGTTCGGTGGCATATCCGCGCCTGCTGCAAAACGATGCGTCTCTCAACCTGGGAACGACGGCCTTTGTGGCGTGCTCGGGGGCAACGACCAGTGCTATCACTAGTGCATACAACAACGAGGTGCCTCAGGCTGCTGCGCTGTCCAACAGCACCCAAAAGGTGACGCTTACGATCGGAGGAAATGACGTAGGGTTCGGTTGATTACGCAACGGCGTGCGTCTGGCCACTTGGTTCGTCGTGTGACTCCTCCACCTCCATCTACGCGACGACGGTGGACAAGATCACCAACGCCCTTCCGGGGGCATTGAAGAGCACCTACGAGACGATCCTCCAGGATGCTCCGAACGCTCAGATCTACGTCGCCGACTACCCGTACATGATGCCGGTGGAGAGCGCGAGCGACCCCGAGAACACGGGCTGCTTCTACCTCTACAACGGATCGACACACTGGGCAAACGCTCAGGCTGCGCGATACATCGTCGGCCAAATCGACGCAACCATCAGCAGCGAGATCACGCTGGTGCAGGGGGAGAGCAGCGACTACGCGTCGCGGCTGCACTATGTGCCCATGAACGGGACAGGTTCGCCGTTCGTGGGGCACACCGTCTGCGATACGGGAAGTTCCGACTTCCAGAACGTCGACCAGGCGGGCAACAACAGGGCCTACGTGTTCCACCCGAACGCGAACGGCCACCTGGATCTCAGCAACGTGTTCGCCTACGCGATCACGGGTGGGGTCTAACATAAATCCGTCTCGCTGAAGAGTACACCCCTCAACCATTTGAATTGCCGCAAGGCAGCTCGTGGTTGGGGGGCTCTTCAATGTAGGTTGCTCTCAGGTCGGGTAATTGATATCATGAAGCCATATGGCTAACAGCAAAAACGCGGCGATCAAGAAAGAAGACTCTAAAGCATCAGGGGTTCAAAAACCTAAGACTAACACATCAGCTAAAGGAGGCGTGTCTAGCAAAAACAAACTACTCTTAGCTCCACTTGCTATTGTGCTCATCAGCTGCGTGTATCTCTTTGTTCAAAGCCCCTCGCTTCTAAGTGATATCGGAGCGATCCTCTTCTCGCCATCGTTCCTTGCCATCTTAATAACTCCATCACTTCCGATGCTGCTCATTGCCATATTTTGTTGCCTCGCGATCTATCTACTTCTTACGGCCCGTCGTATCGGGCGATTTGCGACAGTCGTCACTTGGTTATTTGCCGCAGTAGCAGTGTGTTTTCTCTTTGCGGCAGTTCCAGGAATTGAACAAATGTGTGGTGAGCTGTCCTGTGCAACGACCAATACCTTCTCTCTCGGTGCCTTACTTCTCATGAATCCATTTGCCGATCTTCTATGGAGTGTCTTGGCGACTGTCGGTATCGTCTTGTTGGTTCGAAAGCTGAAGTAGTAAGAGCCAGTTGCAACGAATTCAATTAGAGGGGATTACAAAATAAAAGTCCCCGTCTCTATAGCTTGTTGCGGTGGCATCGTCAAATGGTTGTTGACTAACGGTCATCTGTCTCTAATGTACGAGCTCCAGATATTACTATTTGGCATGATAGAATAAATGCATGGTAAAAAAGGTTAAGTATAACCCATCGTCTGAAACAAAAAAGACATATCTAGGCTTAAGATCATTGTTCGTAATAATCTGGTTCGCGCTGGTCATCTTGCTAAGTAACGGCGACTTATTAGGAGGCATGCTGCAACGGTGGAGCGTCAACAATAGTTATCCGATTATTGCTATTATCTTGTTAGCTCCCATTACCATGGTCATATTTCCGGTGATGTATCGCATAGGTGACACTTTTAGTATCAGTGGAAAGAGAAGTACGACTCCAGTATGGAAACGTTACATGGTTAGCTTAGCGGGAACCGTCATACTGCTCGGTATGCTGTTATACCTATTCACGATAGTTACTTTCGCATTATTTTATAGGTTTTGAATATAAGTAATATTCCGCGTACAAAATAAGAGACCCCTCAAGGGTCTCTTATGATAATGCTTATGGTAGCAGCGACAGGGATCGAACCTGTGACCTTAGGCTTATGAGTCCTACGCTCTAACCAACTGAGCTACGCTGCCACGTTTACCTCGATGATTGTAGCAGATTGCTATCTTATTTTCTAGAGGTTTTTATCTGTCCATCTCTTGGCAAGATAGGCCAGGGAAGTGATACGATAGAGTGTATGAAAGTCAGTCTGCCACAACTTCTCGCAAAACTTGAACCTATAGAAATAGAACAGTTTCTAGATGGGGACGTTGAAAACTCAGTTTTACAATATGCTGATGCGATAAATTACAGTGCAACTTCCCTAGATATTTCAAGCACAAAAATAGAACACTCTCAATTTACCACAGCGCAGTTTGAGCGCTGCAATGCGCGTGATTTTATGGTAACCAAAACGGATCTCTCGGCTGCAAACCTTTCTAATGGTACGTTTAATCGCACTGAGTTTACCGATTGCCGCATGTCTGGTTTGGACTTTAGTCGAACCTCTTTACATGACGTTATTTTTCGTGGCTGTAAACTTGATATGGCTAATCTGAGATTTTCAGATCTTCGGCGGGTACGATTCATAGACTGTACATTACAGGAGACGGACTTTTTAAACGCACGACTCGTGGATGTGACGTTTGAGGCAAGTACGCTTGAAAAGACAATATTTGAGCGAGCGAGTTGCAAGAAGGTAGATTTTAGAACGTCGGAGCTGATCGAAATAATAGGGTGGAAATACCTAAAAGATGCGACGATTGACGCTGTACAGTTGGCCAGGATTGCGCCCTATTTGGCACGCGAACTAGGCATCACGGTCTCCTAACAGATACAACTCCCCTCTCCCCTGCCCTTGCGGTTTGAAAAAATAACAACAGCATTGGAACGATCGCTTAAAATGCAGGAGTGGTATAATAAAGGTATCCGCGTGATACTCACTGATCTTCTATGGTTAAGCGTCCCTCACGATTGGTCATTCATCGTCTTCGGGTTTTTGCTAAGAAACGGGCAAAAGGACGGGCGAACAATCTGATAAAGCGTTTCTCTAATAAAACTTTTAGAGGATTTGATGATGAATGACGAAACTTTTTTAAACGAACGTGTACAAGTACTAACGAGCTTTGGGGATGGACTAAAGCTATGTATGCCGCTACGGTTTAGGCGGCCGAATGGTCGGGAAATAGAGGTGACGGAGCTTGGCCTCAGACATCCGTCAAACAAGGGAACGCGGACGGTTCATATTTTTGACGTGACAGACGGTGGCGCTGACTATCGTTTAGAATTTGATGCTGAGCGGTTGACATGGCACTTGACGATGGAGGCTGACCATTATGAATAATGGGTCGTACAATATTGAGCGTCCGCTCATCATGCACATTGACTTGAATTCTTGTTTTGCAACCGTTGAGCAACAAGCTCGACCACGACTCCGAGGCCGCCCTATCGCCGTGGTTAACCGTCGCACGGAAAATACGTCTATCGTGACGGCCAGTTATGAGGCTAAGGCACTAGGTGTTAGCGTGGGTATGCGTGTAAAAGAGGCGCGCGTACTTTGTCCTGATTTGATAGCGCTTGAGAGTGATCCGCCAAAGTACCGGTTTGTGTACCACAAGTTGTTGGCTATCATGAAAGATTACTCGGCACATGTGACTATGAAAAGCATCGATGAAGGGGTGATCGATTTTCATAAAACAACCGAGGTGATCCGTGGGCGAGAATTAGTGGATATTGGCTACGAAATGAAAGACAGATTACGTAATGAGATAGGTAAGGCGATGCGCTGTAATGTGGGAATAGCACCCAACCGATTTTTAGCAAAAACCGCCGCCGGTCTGCATAAGCCTGATGGGTTGGATGTAATTGATCACTTAAATTTGCGCTCGACGCTCTCAACACTAAAACTAACCGATCTGACAGGTATCGCTAAGCACAACGAACATCGATTAAACGCTGTTGGGATCTACACTCCCCTTCAGTTCCTGGACGCTGATGCATATAGTTTGCGAACGATGGTTTTTAAAAGTATTTTAGGTGAGCAGTGGCACCAGCGTCTACGTGGCTACGAAGTAGATGATGTCATGCATGATCTCAAAACGGTTGGTCGTCAATATGTGCTAGAGAAAAAACATATGCCACATCAGCAGGTGCTACAGCGACTTCATAATCTGTGTGAGTCAGTTGGCCGAAAACTCCGTTCGCAAAATAAGCATGCTCGCGGTGTATTGGTGTATGCAAAAACAGAGGAGCGTGGCTATTGGCATGCGCGTCATATGTGCGATCTACCGTTTTTTAGTGATGCGGCAATTTATGCGCAGGCTCGCATGCTATTTTTGCAGGTACCTGGTGGTTGTTATGAAATTGGTGTAAGTTGTTATGAATTGAGCGATAGCGATGAAGACGACCAGTTGAGCTTATTTGGTGATCAGCTGGCTAGGGAACAATATGTCACCGAGGCGATTGACGCTATTAATTCACGGTTTGGTGATCGAACAATCCACGTTGCTAATACGCTAGGTACGAGTAGAGAAGTAAAACAAAAGATTCCGTTTGGGAGCACGCGTTATCTATAAAAGTCTGTTACAATTTTAATCATAAGCATTATGAAAAAAGTACGTGGCTTTACGATTGTTGAACTTCTCATTGTCATTGTAGTGATAGCTATTTTGGCAACCATCGTTATTGTGTCCTATAATGGAGCGCAAAATAAGGCCCAACAGGCTAAGATCCAGGCCGACCTTACGAATGTCCGTCAGCTCGTCGAAAATTACTTTGCACAACATGGTAGTTATCCGTTTACGGCGTCTAACTTAAACCCTGACTGGGGAACTACAACAGCTAGGACAGATGCTAACTGTAGTATTGGAACGCATACGTCCGATTGGGTACCTGGGCTTGGTGTATCACTTCCGCAAAGTACGCCATCAACCGGTGTGGGCCATTACCCCGGTTGTTATATTTACGCAAGCGATGGCACAAGTTATATTATTTCTGCTTGGAATATGCTGACCCAGCCACAGAATACTGTATCGTATCGACGCTTAGGCTTTCGTGAAATGGATCCGTCGCATACCTATGCAATTTTCTATTTATGCAATTTTAACGGTACAATCGGAGGTACGGGCTCGGGGACATACGATATTGCCCAAGATTACTACAAACACTCCATTACCCTCTCCAATATTACAAGCAGCGGTAGTGGCCTGACGTGTAATGAAACGCCGCCATCAGGCGCGTAAGATCGTATATACTATAGAATATGAGTAAACGACTAATCCTATTGTTTGCGACTGTCTTTAGTTTTTTGGGTGGCTACCTACCTATCTTGTTTGGTGACGGTAATTTGCTGGATATTTGGGGAATCCTTGGTGGCACTATCGGTGGCATCTTTGGCATTTGGCTGGGCGTGTGCGTTTCAAAACGGTGGGGCTAGTGGCACGTGCGTTACCTTCTAGCAATTAGTGGTGGTATAGACTCGGTCGTGCTATTGGATATGCTCGTGGCAGATGGTGGTCACGAATTACTAGTAGCACATTTTGACCACGGTATTCGGGATGATTCAGCTGCGGACGCACGGTTTGTTGAACAACTGGCTAAAAAATACGGTTTGTCATTTGTAACTAAGCGGGAAGAACTGGGAAAAAAGGCGAGTGAAGAGCTGGCGCGTGATCGGCGCTATGTCTTCCTACGCGGAGAAGCTAAAAAGCACCAAGCTCAACTTGTAACGGCGCATCATGCTGACGACATTATAGAAACAATCGCTATCAATATACTCCGCGGAACGGGTTGGCGAGGACTTGCTGTATTAGACGCACCGGATATTACACGACCACTACTACAACTTACCAAGCAGGATATTCGCACATACGCTCGTATAAAACGACTCGAATGGGTAGAGGACAGTACTAATAGTGAAACACAGTACTTGCGTAACCGTGTTCGTCGGGCTATCACTTCCCTACTGCCTCTGGAAAACAAGCAAGGATTGCTTGATCTTTGGCGCAGCCAGCTTGTTATAAAAAATGCTATCGAGCGAGAAGCGAACGTATTAGCTCGGGGCACTGAGCATTCTCGCTATTTTTTCACTCAGATCGATCCACCAGTTGCGACCGAACTACTGAAGATAATTATTGCAAGTGAGGGTGTATCAGCAACTCGGCCGCAATTAGAGCATACACTCCTTGCTATTAAGGTAGCCCGGCCGGGCAGCTCACAAGATATCTCGGAAGGGTCTGTTATAACTTTCACGCAGCGTTCTTTTGTTGTTAAAACCTCTTGAGGAATGCTATTATAAAAAGAGTGGGATTTTCTTATAAGCACCGAACCTAGGAAGGATTAATTGATTTTTTATGCCAAAGCCACAATCGCCTAAGAATAAGATGAGTAACATGATTCGCTTGAGTCTTTTTTGGGCCATCTTAGTATTTGTAATACTAGTCGTCGTCGCACTCGTATCGCCACATGGCGATCTAAAAACCGTGCCGATTTCACAGGTTATACAAGAGGCAAACAACGGACAAATTAAGCGTATCGAGATTCAGGGTAATGACATTAAAGTTACGCCGAGTGATCAAACTCAGCCAACAGAGAAGTCTGTCAAAGAAGGCGGTAGTAGTCTCTATGAGCAGGGACTGCAGCACAATAAGACTGAGGTTGACGTTACCCAGCCATCTGATGTTGGCAATACTATCTGGAACCTCGCGATTATTATCGTGCCTACCCTTCTAATTGCTGGCTTCTTTATGTTTATGATGCGCCAGGCACAAGGTCAAAACAACCAAGCCATGGGCTTTGGTAAGTCTAAGGCTAAACTGTATGGCATCGACAAAGAGAAAGTGGTCTTTGATGATATTGCAGGTAACGACTCTGCTAAACAGGATCTTGAGGAAGTTGTAGATTTCTTGAAACATCCAAAGAAGTATGAGAGTCTTGGAGCTAAGATCCCTAAGGGTGTATTGCTTGTTGGTAATCCAGGTACTGGTAAAACAATGCTTGCTCGCGCTGTCGCAGGCGAGGCTAACGTACCATTCTTTTCTATCTCTGGTTCAGAGTTTGTAGAAATGTTTGTTGGTGTGGGTGCATCTCGTGTACGTGATTTGTTTGCAAAGGCTAAAAAGAACTCACCGGCTATCATCTTTATTGATGAGATTGATGCAGTTGGTCGCCGCCGTGGGTCTGGTATGGGTGGCGGACACGATGAACGCGAACAAACGCTCAACCAAATTTTGGTTGAAATGGATGGTTTCGAAACTGGTACGAATGTTATCGTGCTAGCGGCAACTAACCGCGCAGACGTACTCGATCCAGCACTACTTCGTCCGGGTCGGTTTGACCGCCGAACGAACATTATGTTGCCAGAACGACGCGATCGTGAGTCGATCCTTAAGGTTCACTTTAAAAACAAGCCTGTGGACGAATCGGTAAATATCGGGGCACTTGCCGCTAAAACTGCCGGTTCATCTGGTGCGGACCTTGCCAATATGGTGAACGAGGCTGCAATTATTGCCGCACGTCGCAACGCTAAAAAAATTAGCAACGCAGATTTAACTGAAGCATTCGAAAAAATTGCAATTGGTCCAGAGCGTAAGACCAAGATCATGAACGAAGAAGAGAAGAAAATGACCGCATACCACGAAGCTGGGCACGCTATTGTTGGTCATGTGCTTCCAGATAGTGATCCTGTTCACAAGGTAACGATCATCCCTCGTGGCGGTACTGGTGGTGTGACATGGTTCTTGCCGCCTGAAGACCGAAACTACACAAATGTCTACGAATTTAAAGACATCCTTGCTCGCGCTATGGGTGGTCGTGTGGCTGAAAAGCTCCTTTACGGTCCAGACGGCATTACCACTGGTGCTGGCTCGGATCTTCGCAAGGCAACTGAAATTGCGCGCGACATGGTAATTGAACAGGGTATGGGAAGTAAGCTGCGTGACCAAGTCTTCCACGAAGATAACGGGGGCATGGTCTTTGACCGGATTACCCACGAGCGCCCGTACAGCGACGATACTGCTAAAGAGATCGACAAGGAAGTTGAGGCACTCATTAAAGAGGCGGCTAAGCGTGCTGAGGCAGTTATCTCACACAACCGTGAAGGTCTGGATAAACTTGCAAAAGCGCTGCTTGAAGATGAGACCATCGAAGAATCTCAAGTTAAGCAAATCCTTAAAGATACAACCTTACCAACGGAGGCTAAGCTTCACTAAGCTTTAGGCAAGAAACCCTATGGGACGAGTACGAAGCGTCGTTGCTAAAGCTAACATGCGATTATCGATCCGGCACGCAGCAGCGCTGCTCGCCGGTTCGATGCTTCTTTCGAGCCTTTTAGGATTTTTCCGCGACCGCTTACTAAATGGTTACTACCTAAAAACATATCCGGTTGGAATTGATGCCTATACTGTGGCATTTACTATACCGGATTTTATGTTTGTTATCTTAGTGTCTGGTGCACTAAGTGTGACATTCATCCCTGTGTTTAATCAGCGTCTAGCAACGGGTAATAAGAGATCGGCATGGGAACTGTCTACAAGTTTGGTAAACTTCATGGCAATCCTCACATTGATTGCCAGTATTCTTATCATTATTTTTGCTGATCAATTAGTACACTATGTTGTTGGCCCTGGTTTGGATGAATCTGGCCGCAGCCTTGCGGTTAGTATGATGCGTGTAATCGCTGTTAACCCGTTCTTATTTGCGGTAGCAACAGTTATTGCTAGTATGCAACAGGCGGTGGGGCGCTTTACATTTTACGCACTTGCGCCGACTATTTATAACGTCGGCATTATTATTGGTACCGTTTTTTTTACAGGAGGTATCAATATTTTTGGATGGCAAGTGTTTGATGGAGGAATTATGGGTGTGGCACTTGGTGTCGTGCTGGGCTCTATTATGCAACTTGTGGTGAGCTCCGTCGGATTGATGGGACTCGGTTTTGATTATCAGTTTAAAATTTATTGGAAAAATAAAGGCTTTAGGCAGGTATTACATTTATTGCCACCACGATCACTCGATCAGGGAGCGGACTACTTGAATGGTTTAGTAGAAATGAACCTGGCATCGCGCATGATCGCGGGAACAGTTCGAGCCTACCAGCAGGCTACCACATTACACTTGGCTCCAATCAACCTTATTGGCGTTGCTATTAGCACGGCGGCATTTCCTAAAATGACCGAGCGATTAAGTCAGGGACGTCCGGATCTTTTTAAGTCGGAGCTACAATCGGTTCTTCGCGTTATTATTTGGCTTGCATTGCCTGTCGCCACAATTACATTCTTCACTCGAGGTTATATCGTAAGTTTTATTTTTAACGGCGGTGATTCATTAATTGCTGGTCTACTTGGTACGCTTGTCGTAGCTATTTTATTCCGGTCGATTTACTATATTGCCGCCCGTAGTTTTTATGCGCAGCAAGATACGAAAACACCGCTTTATATATCTATTTTTGCTATTGCCCTCAATATTTTTCTCGCAATCTGGTTTACGATGAAACTTCATATGGGAGCGTACGGCCTTGCCTGGGCGCAGTCGATAGTAGCCTTTGTAGAAGTTATGATTTTATTTAATGTTATGTCACGACGTATTGGTGGTTTATTTGATATTCCGTTTATGAAGGCAATTTGGCGGATGGCTGGTGCAACGCTCTTTATGGGAGTTATAAGCTATATCGCCGTGCTGTTCTTTCAATTTGGTGCTAATGACCAGAGCTTTCTTTCGACGTTCCCTAAGTTCGTTACGATCGTTGTTATTAGTTTGGCTACGTACTTCTTGGCAAGTAAAGTGCTAAGACTGGCTGAAGTTGATCCAATTTTAGGTCGTCTGAAAAAGCTGCTGTTTGGGCGCGCTTCGGTGAACTGATATAATTACCCCTAGAACATGAATCAGTCTAATATTCGAAACTTTTGTATCATTGCTCATATCGACCACGGTAAGTCGACACTTGCTGATCGTATGCTCGAGATGACAGGTACTGTTCAGCATCGTGATATGAAATCACAGTTGCTCGATACTATGGATCTTGAACGCGAGAAGGGGATTACTATCAAACTTGCCCCGGTTCGCATGCAGTATAAGAGTCACGACCTTAACCTTATCGACACACCGGGACATGTTGATTTTAGCTACGAGGTTTCGCGTAGTTTGGCGGCCTGTGAAGGGGCGATCCTGGTTGTAGATGCAAGTCAGGGAATCCAGGCGCAAACACTCGCAAACGTTTACCTGGCTATTGCTGCCGATCTTACAATTATCCCGGTGCTTAATAAGATTGATCTTCCAGCTTCCGATGTTCCACGCGTTTCTGCTGAAGTTATGAATCTGCTTGGGTGTCGTGAGGAGGACATTCTCAAGATTAGTGCCAAGACCGGCGAAGGTGTCATGGATGTACTTGATGCCGTTATTGAACGTATGGCGCCACCACAGGGTGATCCAGAAAAACCAACGCGTGCGCTTATCTTTGATAGCTACTATGACGACTATCGCGGAGTCATTCTGTATATACGCGTTGTCGACGGCGCTATTAAAAAAGGCGACACGATTGAAATGCTTGCGACAGGTGCTAATGGTTTAGCGCTAGAAGTGGGTGCATTAAGCCCAACCATGAGTTCACGAGTTGATATTAGCACGGGGGAAATTGGCTATATTGTGACCAACCTTAAGACTACGCGTGATGCAAAAGTAGGTGATACGGTAACGGTTCGCCGAGCTCGTTCTGAACAGGCCTTACCGGGATATAAAAATGTGAAACCGTTCGTGTATGCAGGATTTTTCCCAGTTTCAAACGAGAACTACGATGATCTTAAGGAAGCGGTAGAAAAACTCTCGATGAGTGATTCGGCACTTCAATTCGAGCCGGAAAACTCACCCGTACTTGGCTATGGCGTACGAATCGGTTTCTTGGGCTTGCTCCACATGGACATCATTCGTGAACGCCTTGAACGCGAATATGATCTTGACCTTGTGGTTACAAATCCCTCAACTGATTACCAGGTACGCCTAAGTAGTGGTGAAGAAATTGACATTAAGTCGGCAAGTGAAATGCCAGATGCTAGTAAGGTGGCGGAGATTCGTGAGCCATGGGTTGACGGAGAAATTGTTGTACCACAAGAATACATTGGGGCGGTTATTCAACTAATCGTTTCTAAGCGTGGTCAACAAAAGAATCTGAGCTATATCGATGAGCGTGCTCTCATTGCCTTTGAAGCCCCACTTGCTAACTTACTGACTGATTTCTACGATCAATTGAAATCAGTCACTAGCGGATTTGGTAGTTTTAATTACGAACTATCTGGTTACAAAACAGAAGACCTTGTGAAAGTAGATTTTTACGTGTCGGGCGAGATCATAGACGCATTAAGTCTTATGATGCATCGCTCGGAGGCACAACGTGTTGGTCGAGAAGTGGTAGATAAACTTAAAGAGGTGATTCCACGCCAAAACTTTCAGGTTAGTTTACAGGCGGCAATCGGTGGTAAGTTTATCGCTCGTGCCGATCTTTCTGCGTATCGCAAAGATGTGACTGGCTATCTATATGGTGGTGATGTCTCACGTAAGAAAAAGCTGCTCGCTAAGCAAGCAAAAGGCAAAAAGCGCATGAAGCGCTTTGGTAAAGTGGATATCCCATCTGAAGCCTTTACGGTTTTACTTAAAAAGTCGTAGTTTAGTTTTCTGAACCGAGTGTCGCTTTGAGAAAGAGCCGTGCGAGGATATTTTCGATTACTTCGTGTTTTTCGGCGTCACTATTCACCTCAATTAAAAGACCTTTTTGACGGTACACCTCGATAACAGGTAAGGTTTTGGTGTTGAACTCTTCGATTCTCGTGGCGAGAATATGACGAGCGTCATCAGCACGTCCGGCACGATCGCCTTTTTCCTGGGATTTCTCATAACGCCTATATACGACTTCGTCACTTAAATGTAGGTAGATTACTGCTTTAATAGAGTGATTACTTGCCTCTGTAGCGCGCAAAATTCCTTCTTCTTCACCAATCCAACGGCCAACCGAGCTAAGAATGAGTGGTCTGTTTTGAAATTCTGACTTACTAAGGTATGGAGTAACGATCTCTAGATATTTATCTGGAGGAAAAAGGAGACCCGCATCGAGGTCTTTCTTGAGTTCTGGAGGAATAACGCTATTGCGTAAAATATCTCCCCCTCCGAGGAGTGGAGCATCGAATAAATGCGAAAGGGTCGCACCATGTGTGTCCTTTCCAGCAAAGGGCAGGCCAAAGATGTTTATAGAACCGGATTCAAGCCATTGCTTGATGGTAGAGAGCGGTTTTTGAGCGAGCAAGATGTCTTCCATGGGCACAGTATACGGTATGCACCTCTGTGATGCAACTCTGGCACTCGTATTAAAAGAGTGCTAGAATATGGATATGACCGACCGTCAGATCGCTATTCTTGCCGCTATTATTGAACAGTACGCCGAAATTGCGGCGCCTGTTGGCAGCGTAATATTGGCCAAATTGTTTGGTGTCTCTAGCGCGACTATTCGCAGCGAAATGGCTCGACTCGAGGAGATGGAGCTTATTATGCAACCACACACTAGTGCTGGTCGTATTCCAACTGATAAGGGCTATCGATTGTACGTCAACAGTATTACCGAGGCTCAGGAGACGGATACTCCTGGTTTCGATCGTGGTGCGAGAGCGATTGAAGCGCGAGTCTCCAATAATGATTCAAGCGCGCGAGCAATTAGAAGTGCGGTTGATAGCCTGGTCGACTTGACGCAAAACCTCGGCTTAGCTACCATTGGCGATCAACTCTATATGAGCGGTATTGGTAATCTGTTTAGTCAGCCCGAGTTTATGCAGAGCAATCACACGCAAGCAGTAGCACGTCTACTTGATAATCTCGAGCCGTGGCTACGAGAGGCGGCGCCAAACGAACCGCTCAATGTATACATTGGGGCTGAGAATCCTATTGGTAAGAGTAGCGGAGCCAGCCTTATCATCAGTCGATTTCGCTCGCCGTACTCTGACCATAGTTATATCGGTGTACTTGGGCCAACGCGTCAAAGTTACGGTCGGGTAATGCGCCTCGTTCGTCACGCGGGTGCTATGCTAGAAGAAGTTTTGTAGTTTAAGGAGAGAAACGTGCCAGCAAAAGGTAAAAAAACAGACGAATATGAACAGCAAATTGCTGAACTAACCGCCGATTTACAGCGTACACGTGCTGATTTTGAAAATTATCGCAAACGCGTAGAGGCTGAGAAGATTGGTGCACGCGAGGCTGGACAGGCAGGGGCTATTTTAAAGCTTCTTCCTGTCATTGATAATATTGAACGTGCCGCATTTCATATCCCTGATGATCTAAAAGACAATAAATGGGCACAAGGTGTCGCTGGCCTTACTAAAAATCTTGAGAAATCTCTAGAGGCACTTAATCTCAAGCGCATTGACGCAACTGCTGGCACTGAGTTTGATCCCGAGCTTCACGAAGCTATTCAATTCGATGAGACAGCCGAAGGGGAAAAAGAAGTAATCGAGGCAGAACTTCAAGCTGGCTATTTACTTAACGGTATTCCAGTTCGTCATGCTATGGTAAAAGTAACACGTCAATAAACTAAGCGAGGAAAATATATGTCTGCAGATCACGAAATGATGAATCACTCTACTAGTTACTATAGCGGCAAAGTTGACTTTATATCGAAAGGTGGCCCTCTACGTTCGGTAGAGTCGGAAAGTAATGTGGCGGCTGTTGGAACAGAGTATGATCTTGGGACTGTCGGTAGATTGAGTATCCCTCCTGAAGATACCCCTATCTGGCATGAATGGTTACAAGGAGACAAGCATTTAACGCGATCGCTTGGTGGCAAGGCTCTCGAGGCTCTGAGCTAATACGACGATAACTTAATTAGCACTCTTGACATGAGAGTGCTAATTTATTTACAATGAATATATTGGCAATCTACAATGTGGAGTGCTAAAATAAATCCAGATATACAGATTGATTTCTAACAAAAGGAGAGTATTAATACTATGGGTAAAATCATCGGAATCGACCTTGGTACAACCAACAGCGCTTTCGCTTACATGGTGGCTGGCAAGCCTGAAGTCATTGCTAACGCTGAAGGTAACCGTACGACGCCAAGTGTTGTTGCCATCAACAAGAACGGCGAACGTCTAGTCGGCCAGGTTGCACAGCGCCAGCGTGTGACAAATGCTAAGAATACCATTTATGGTGTAAAGCGTCTCATTGGCCGCAAATGGTCTGATACTGAAATTCAGAAAGACCTCGACATAATGCCATACGAGATCATTAAAAAAGGCGATGGTGTTGCCGTAAAACTTGGTGATAAAGAATACACGCCAGAAGAAGTTAGCGCGATGATTCTTTCAAAGATCAAAGCAGATGCCGAGGCATTTCTTGGTGAAAAGGTATCAGAAGCGGTCATCACCGTTCCTGCCTACTTTGATGATTCACAGCGCCAGGCAACTAAAGATGCTGGTAAAATTGCCGGCCTTGAAGTTAAGCGTATCATTAACGAACCTACTGCAGCTGCGCTTGCTTACGGTCTTGAAAGTAAAAAAGACGAAAAGATCGTTGTCTTCGACCTTGGTGGTGGTACGTTCGATGTGTCAGTTCTTGAACTAGGTGATGGTGTATTCGAGGTTCGCTCAACCAACGGCGATACTCACCTTGGTGGTGAAGACTTCGACAACCGCATCGTTAACCACTTTATTGATGTATTTAAAAACCAAGAGGGCATTGATCTTAAGGGTGACAAAGCTGCAATGCAGCGTCTTAAGGACGAAGCTGAAAAAGCTAAGAAGGAACTTTCAAGCACGACCGAAACTGACATTAACCTGCCGTTTATTACTGCCGATGCTGAAGGTCCAAAGCACTTTGAATACAAATTAACCCGTTCTAAGCTCGAAGACCTCGTAGGTGATCTTATTACTCGTCTAGCCGATCCTGTCGAAAAGGCGCTAAAAGATGCAAACCTTAAGGCGAGTGAGATTGATGAGATCGTTCTTGTTGGTGGTATGACCCGTATGCCAGCTGTCGTCGAGAAAGTAAAGACTATCTTTAACAAAGAGCCACTAAAGGGCGTTAATCCAGACGAGGTTGTTGCCGTCGGTGCTGCCATTCAGGGTGGTGTGCTCCAAGGTGACGTGAAGGATGTACTGCTGCTCGATGTAACGCCACTATCTCTTGGTATCGAAACAATGGGCGGTGTTGCAACTAAGCTTATTGAGCGCAATACAACCGTTCCAACTTCAAAGAGTGAGACATTCTCGACAGCAAGCGACAACCAGCCACAAGTAGAGATTCATGTTGTGCAAGGTGAGCGTGAAATGGCTGCCGACAACAAGAGTCTTGGCAAATTTGTGCTTGATGGTATCGCACCAGCACCTCGTGGCGTTCCACAGATTGAAGTCACCTTTAGCCTCGATGCCAACGGTATTCTCCATGTAACCGCTAAGGATAAGGGGACTGGTAAGGAAAACTCAGTAACTATCCAGGATAGTGGCAATATGAGCAAAGAAGACATCGAAAAGGCTCAAAAAGAAGCTGAGGTGCACGCTGAAGATGATAAGAAAAAGCGCGAAGTTATTGATGCTCGCAATACGCTCGAAAACACTATTTATCAAGCGGATAAAATGCCTGACGAGTACAAGGATAAAATCTCTGAGGATGACGTAAAACTCATTAAGGATGCAGCTGACGAAGCTAAAAAGCACAAAGACTCAGATGATAAAGAAGAGCTTGAAAAAGCAGCTAAGGAATTGATGGAGAAACTTCAAACGGTTGGCGCTAAGCTTTACGAAGCTGCCGCTAAAGAAGAAAAACCAGCAGAAGATGACAAAAAGGGCGACGAACCTGTAGAAGGCGAAGTCGTTGACGAAGAGAAAAAATAATCTCTCTCGTAGCCTTGCTAAAAGCCCCGCATAATGTGGGGCTTTTAGATTACAATAAAGAGATATGAAAGCTCGTACACATGACATTGCCGCAGCCACCTCACTTTTGGCGGTTATTGTAGTTTTACCAGAACTCCCGACTATTACACTTGCCACGGCTGTTATAGCGATACTAGCGAATCAAATAGGTGGTATTATTCCAGATATAGATCAGCCAACAGCACCGTTCTGGCGTAATCTTCCTATAGGAGGGGTTATTGGCAAAATCATCGGCAAAATGCTTGGTGGCCATCGATTCTTAACACACTCATTACTGGGATTGGTACTTGTCGGTCTTCTCTCACGTCTGCTTCTGAATTTTCTGCAGCCTCTCTTGCCGAGCATGCAAGTTACGTACGTGTGGTGGGCGCTTATGATCGGTATGCTGTCGCATCTGATTATGGATACTATCACCAAAGAGGGTGTTCCATGGCTACTACCTATCCCCGTAAAGTTTGGGTTTCCACCAATTAAACAACTTCGTGTGACCACGGGAAAATGGACAGAAACACTGATTGTTATTCCTGTACTTCTTATTATCGCTAGCGTACTTGTGAGTACACATTACGCACAGCTTCTTTCTTTTTTACATAATCACATCATATATTAGCTATCTCTTCACATTTACACTTTGTGGAGGTATAGTTAGAGATAATTATGCCTATGCTTATTGAAACAGATGCCTATACGATGGTTGATAACGATATGGTTATCGGCGAGGGTGACACGCGGTACGTTTTGCGGGTTCGCGACCTGCCATTAGCGGACAAGCCCCGAGAGAAGCTGCTAAGCGCGGGTCCGAGTAATCTTACGCATGCTGAGCTAATTGCTGTACTGCTCGGCGTCGGCACTCGTAAAGAAGAAGTTATGAGCATGGCACATCGTGTTGTGCGTGAGTACGGCGAACAGGCAATTGTAAACGAAAGAAATCCGCAACGGTTAGCCGAGACGCTTGATATCCCAATTACAAAAGCATGTCAGATTGTGGCTAGTTTTGAACTTGGTCGTCGTGCCTATCAACAAAAAGGTGGAAAGCCAGTCTATATCCGTACGGCAGAGCAGGCATTCGAACATCTTAAGAGTATGGGGCACCTTCAAAAAGAGCAACTAAGAGGCCTGTATCTTAATAGTCGCTTCCAAGTTATCCATGAGGAGATTATTTCTATTGGTAGCTTGACGGCAAACATCGTACATCCGCGTGAGGTATTCCAGCCGGCTATCGAATATGGTGCGGTGGCTGTTATCGTAGCGCATAATCATCCATCAGGATCATTAGAGGCGACAGAAGATGATAGACGTGCAACTGCCCAATTAAAAGATGCCGGTCAAGTGCTTGGCATCGATTTGCTTGATCATCTGATTATTGCCGGTGACACATTTATAAGCTGTAAGGAGAAAGAATAGTATGGATACATCTACTTATCAAATATCTAATTTTATTGGTCGTATAAGCAATTGGCGCTCGCCTCGCTTCGTCCGTGATCAAGAGATTAGTCGCCGTGAAGCACTCGAACTAGATGCTGAAGTCGTCTCAGGTGATTATTTTGTAACTGTCGCTACCAAGTTGGATGATATTAGTCGTGACACCGAAAGCTACGAGTTAAAGATTAAACTCGAGGATATCGTATCCGACCTGATATATCTCCAGGATAATTTCCGGATCATCAAAAACGAACAATCGGAGCAATAGATGGATATAGCAAAAGAGCTTGCCAAAATTTTTAAGGGAGAAATCGACACCTCAGAAGAGACTCGTGAGTTTTACAGTCACGACGCAAGTTTATTTGAACTGAAACCTCAGGTCGTTGTGTTTCCGCAGGCTACTGAGGACATAAAAGCAGCTGTTTCTTTTGTTATGCAACACAAATCAATCATGCCGGATCTTAGTATTACGCCCCGTTCCCGGGGCACGGACATGTCTGGTGGTGCCATCGGCGAATCAATTGTTTTAGATGTGAGTAGACACATGAATCAACTCTATGAGGTTGATGAAAAGTCAGCACACTTTCAACCAGGGCTTATGTATAAGGATTTTGAAGTGGAAACCCTAAAACATGGTAGTCTTCTACCATGTTACCCAGCGAGTCGTGATCTTGCCTCAGTGGGTGGAATGGTCAATAACAACTCGGGTGGTGAAAAGTCGCTCGAATATGGTAAAACCGATAATTTTGTAACTGAAATGAAAGTCGTGCTAAGTGATGGCAATGAGTATACGCTCAAGCCGCTTACGCGAGCTGAGTTGAACGCCAAAATGGAGCAGGATGATTTTGAGGGTAACCTCTACCGTCAGACATTCGACCTACTCGATTCTCACTATGACGAAATTCAGGCTGCTGCACCTCACGTTACGAAAGATTCAACCGGCTATCATTTGTGGAATGTCTGGAAGCGTGAGACTGGTATTTTCGATCTAACCAAGTTGTTTATTGGAGGCCAAGGAACGCTCGGTATTACTACCGAGGCAAAAGTCAGACTAGTGCCGCATTCACCGCACTCTGGTACGCTTGTTTGCTATATGCACACACTCGATAATCTTGGCGATGTCATTCCGGCTGTTCTTGCGCGTAAGCCTGCAACCTTCGAAAGCTTTGATGACAATACATTATGGCTTAGCTTCAGATTCTTTTTCTTGTTTATCGCTAAGTTGGGCCTGTGGACGTGGATTAAAACAGCGTTGCAACTACTGCCAGATGGTCTTATGATCGCTCGTGGCATACCAAAGCTTATTTTGCTGATTGAGTTTACTGGCGCTACGCCAGAAGAAGTCAAAAAGAAAATTCACGAAGCTAAGCTTGATCTTAAGAGATTTGGATTTACCTACATGGAGGAAGACAGCACAGAGGCTAAGTCACGAAAATTCTGGCTTATGCGCCGCGAAAGCTTTAACCTACTGCGTAAAAAGGTTAAAGATAAGCATACTGCACCGTTTATTGATGACTTCGTCGTACCGCCCAATCGCCTAACCGAATTTTTGCCGCAACTTCGCGCTATCATTAAAAAATATAACCTATTTGCGACCATTGCTGGTCATATGGGTGATGGTAACTTTCATGTTATTCCACTCATGAAAATCGAAGACCCTAAAGAGCGTGCTAAGTTCGAGCCAGCCATGAAAGAAGTAAATACACTAGTTATATCGTATGGAGGTTCTGTTTCTGGTGAGCATGGAGATGGTTTGATTCGTGGTCCATGGCTTGAGCAGATGTACAGCCCGAATGTGCTTGGATATATGCGAGAGATTAAACACCTTTACGACCCGCAGGATATCTTTAATCCACACAAAAAGACGGACGCAACTTGGGATTTTAGCTTTAGTCACATTCGCGAACATTTTTAGCATCTAAAAGGGAAAACCCCGCACATGAAGTGCGGGGGTGCCCCGACTAGCTCACGCCGTATTTCAGGCGGCGATGCAGGTGGGGCAGGTGTTGTGCGCCCGGGGGATCTCCAGGTGGCACGAGATGCAGATGACACCCATGCGAGCGGTCTTGGGCTTGCCAATCTTGGTTCCTGTCAGTGCAGGCCTTCCCAGATCGGAGAGCTCAGTCTCGCAGAACAGCGTGTGTAGTGGCGTATCGAGGCCGTACGCGAGAGTCCTGGCGGTCTCGAAGTTGATCTTGAAGACACGCCCACCGCGTTCGATGCTGCCGATAGTGCCAGGTGCTACGCCGCTCAGGACGGCCACGTCGCTGATCGACAGGTCAAGCTCCAGGCGGCGCAACTTAATCTTGTGCATGTACAGTTCTCTCCCTAGAGAAGACGGTAACAACTTATGGATTATAACATAAACAATATTATATGTCAAATTGTCTTAGCACTCTAGACATCCAAGTGCTAGTTTTGTATCATAATATAAGATGAATAAACGAGATTACTACGAAGTTTTGGGTGTGTCTAAGAGCGCCAGCGCCGATGAAATAAAAAAGGCGTTTCGTAAGCTTGCCGTTAAATATCACCCAGATAAAGAGGGTGGCGACGAAGTTAAGTTTAAAGAGGCGAATGAGGCCTATGAGGTGCTAAAAGACCAGCAAAAGCGTCAGCGTTACGACCAGTTTGGTCATGCTGGAGTGGGCGGTAATCCTGGCGGTGGCGGGGGTTATACCGGTAGTAATCCATTTGAAGGTTTTGGTGGTCAAAATGTCCACTTTGACTTTGGTGACGGTGGTCTTGGTGACATCTTTGGTCAATTCTTTGGCGGTGGTGCTCAGCGAGACACAGGCCCTAAACGCGGCCGCGATGTAGAGACGACAATAGCACTTTCGTTCGAGAACGCCGTGTTTGGTGTTGAAGAAGAAATAACACTCGATATGGATGACGAATGCGAACATTGCCATGGCACAACAGTAGAACCTGGTCATAGTATGAAAACTTGTCCGGTCTGTAAGGGTGCGGGTCAGCAAACACGCGTTATGAATACTGTTTTTGGTCCTATTCAGCAGGCGGCTACATGTGAGAACTGTAGGGGTACGGGTAAAGTCCCTGAAAAAGTTTGTAGTGTCTGTAAGGGCAAGGGGACGCAGCGCCGTAAGCAAACTATTACGCTTAAGGTTCCCGCTGGAATCGACGACGGCTCAACAATTCGCCTCAAGGAACGTGGAGAGGCTATAGGGGGCGGTTCGCGGGGTGATTTGTATGTACATATTCGCGTAAAAGCACACAAGAAGTTTACGCGCGAAGGCGATATTATCCTTAGCGAAGAGCATGTTTCTATGGTAGATGCCGCTCTTGGTACCGAAATGGATGTTGAAACGGTCGACGGAACGGTCAGGATGAAAATTCCGTCTGGTACCCAAAGTGGAACCGATTTTAAACTCTCTAATCATGGTGTTCCGCATATGCGCGCTAACTCTCGCGGTGCGCATATTGTTAGTGTTATCGTAGACATTCCAACAAAGTTGAACAAAAAGCAGAAAGCCCTCCTCGAGGAATTTAAGAGCGGTAAAAAGGCTGGATTTTTCTAAACGTATCTCTACAATAGAGCGTATAGTGAAACCAATCATCAGACGAGCGGTTAAAGAAGATATAGATGGAATATACCGTCTGTCATGTAAGGTTCACCAGATCTCGTATACAGATCTTATTCCCGAGCAAGAACGTAAGATTTTTCTCCAATATTTTGCAATGTCGAAGTCGGCTCGCCAGCGGCGTTTCGATTTTTTCTTACCCAAGTTAGATGATCCTGCATGGTATATCTGGGTTGCTGTAGCAAATGGGTTGATAGTTGGCTACACCAAAGAGGTCCGTGCCGACGACCGTACGATTCGCAAAAGGGGACTCTTCGTTGATCCTGATTATCAGGGTAGGGGAATCGGTAAGGCTTTGTTTAAAGAGTCGCTAAGTGTCGCAAAACCAGGCGATACACTCTATCTTTCGGTCGTAGAGAATAACTTTAGAGCTCAGACTCTCTACAGAAAGTATGGTTTTAAAAAGACAGGTTATACCAAAAATGACTTCTATGGGGCAAAAATGATAACGATGGAGCTTACGGTTGGTTGACTTTTTATCTATAAAATGGTAAAATTTAGGTAATGGAAATGACAATCGAGCAGAAAGAACCGCAAACAACATTGTCGGAGCGCTACAAGGCGTTGCTTGAGCTCGAGCCGAAGCTTATTACCAACTTTGTACCCCAAGACGCTAAGGAGCAAAAGGCTGCATTTTTGGCAGGTGAAGTTCGAAACCCCGATCATACATATGACAAACTTGATGCGATTGATTTTACCGAGCGAACTGCAGAGATAGCGGCTGTAGGAAATTCTATCCTCGCTGCGAGGGATCTTAATCCTAAATTTACTGTCGCCTATGATCAGTTTATCGAGGGCTACAAAGCCCGAACTCGTTTAATGGAGCTTGCCGATGAGCTAAACAATACAGAGGATGAAGCCGAAAAATTGCATCTTCGCTCAGAGTATATGCAGCTTAATATTGAACTCTATGGTACGCCGGATGAAGCTACTTACCGTTCGCTGCTACAAGAGAAACTCGCCGCCATTAGCCAGAAAAATCTGATAGGTGAAGCTGCGACACTTCGTGACGAGCTCTTCTCATTGACGGGCTTTTCGGAGGGCGGTGAAATACCAGAACGTTTTCACCCTTCACAGGAAACTATCGAATGGGTTCAAGGAATTGTCGAAGGTTTATATGGTGGCATGCTAGCCCATGTTCCTGAAGGAAAAGAAACGTTTTCTGTTAAAGAGACTCAAGCGATTTTCCAAGAGATTATTCGTGACGAATTTGGCGAAGCAGCGGAGGACTGGAAGGTAGATGTTGAGTCTGCAAAGTCAATTAATGTTAAGTCGACTGAAAAGCGAATCGTTATTCCGGACGATCGCGGTGAGCTTAGCCAAGACCAGTTGCGCGGACTAGTTGTTCATGAACTTGGTGTACATATGTTACGCGCTGTTATGGGTGAAGAAACAGATCTTGAACCTCTTGCTAACGGTCTTAGCGACTACTATGACGCTGAAGAGGGTCTAGGAGTTGTTATGGAGCAAGCTCTTAAAGGGAAATTCTCCGAGGCGGGTATTGATCATTACATTACAGCTGGTCTTGCGTATCATGACAATAAAGATTTTCGAGATACGTTTGAGATTAAATGGCGTCTCGCTGCTCTCGGTTCTCTAAAGGGTGATGATTTAACGGGCACAGCTCGCGACAAAGCACAAGACAGCGCGTACGGTGGTACGATGCGTATGTTCCGAGGTACAGATGAGCTCCCTTGGTTTAAGGACCTCGCATACTACAATGGTGCTGTGAACACCTGGCGCTATCTCGAAGAAATTAGAGGCGACGACCTTCGTTTTACCTTTGTCCTCCTTGGTAAAAACGACCCATCATCAAAAGCACACGAACGAATCGTGTACGAAACCTCGTCAAAATAAAGGAGGATCTATGACAGTCCAAGACGACCAATTTGCCTCTTTTAAGCTGCTCAACAAAGCGTTACAAGCTAAAGGCTATCGCATGAGCGAAATGTCCCACAATCCCCTGGTAGTATCCTATGAGAGTCCAACGAAAAAGCGTTGGACAACCAAAGCCTCCTTTATTACGTACCCCTTCAACTCTAAATATGTACAAGATGTATCTGTAAATAAGCAAGAGACATATGATTTTGCTGTTGCGTATGAGTTTCCTACGCCTTATTCAAAGCTGGTTAGGACTGAACCAAGTGATAGTATATCGGAAGCCTTATTGGCTGAGTTCGGTACGGTGATTGTAAAGCCATCAAATTCGTCGTTGAGTCGTGGTTTGACGCTTAATATCACCACATTGGAAACGCTTAAAGAAGCGATTAAAAAAGCACAGCAAGTTTCGGATACGATTTTAGTACAGCAGCAAGTCGAGGGTGAGGAATTACGCTTTCTTGTGATGAACGGTAAGGTCGAGGCAGTATTACTGCGCCAAACTGCCAGGGTTGTTGGTGACGGTATCTCAACAATCGCCAAACTTATTGGAGAGGAAAACGAGTCCCGCCTTCAGATCAAACTGGAGCGTATTACGTATCCATCTCTTTCGGAGGAAATTGTTGACGAGGCCTTGTTGACAAGCGAGCGCATCCCAATAAGAGGAGAAATTGTAGAGCTTAACCGCTCTACAATGGTTCGCGGCGGTGCATCAATCTACAATGTGTTCCCTGAAGTGCATAAAACATATATCAAAAAAGTTGAGACACTAGTGCAACAGCTCGGAGCAGGGTTTATTGTGGCCGATGTCTTCTGTAAAGATTACACGCAGCCGGCAAACGACCAAAATTACTGGCTAATAGAATTTAATACTGCGCCGGTACTTAAATTGTGCTATGCTTGTCGCGATGGCCGGCAATTCGACGTGGTTTCACGTCTGGCTGACCAAATTGATCTATTTCTTCAACAGGGGTAGATAGTTGACTATTACATCAAAATGTGCTAAAGTATTAGAATGTCAAATACCCATACTCCCACTATCTTTGGCTGTGTAGAACACGTATCGTTGCCGCAGTACGGCATTATTGACTGTGTCGCAAAGATAGATACTGGTGCCTATTCTGGGGCAATGCACTGCTCGTATGTTAAAGAGCATAAACGGGAATCTGATGGGAGACGGGTGCTGCGGTTTATCCCGTCGGAAAACGAATCTTTTACACAAGAAACAGAAGATTACGAAGTGACGCAGGTACGCAGCTCAACGGGACATCTTGTTAGGCGGTATATTATTACCACTGAAATTACGATCCAGGGTAAGGCTTATCCGATCACCATTGGCCTCTCTAATAGGTCAAAGATGCAGCGCGAGATACTTATCGGTCGCCGATTCCTACGGGAACAAGGCATTCTGGTCGACGTACAGATTAATCAAGAATATGATACAGATGGCGGAGAAAACTAATGAAAATTGCAATCCTTTCTAATGGTCCAGGTAACTACTCGACAAAGCGTCTCAAAGAAGAGGCTATTAAGCGTGGTCATGAAGTTTCGGTTATCAAATACCGTGACTGCTACGCGTCTATTGAACAAAACAATCCAACAATTAGCTACCACGGAGAAGACCTCGGTGGTTTCGATGCAGTTATTCCACGCATTGCAGCAAATATGACTCGTTACGGTACGGCTATCGTTCGTCAGCTTGAAATGCAGGGTATCTACGCCGTTTCCAGCTCGATATCAATTAACCGTTCGCGTGATAAGCTACGTAGTATGCAACTGCTTTCCAAGGCAGGTATCGGCATTCCAAAAACGGTTTTTTCACGCAACTCTACGGACATTGATGACCTCATCGACAAAGTGGGTGGTATGCCGGTTATTATTAAGCTGGCCAGTGGCACTCATGGAAATGGTGTCGTTCTAGCTGAAAGCAAAAAAGCTGCAAAATCAGTACTTCAGGCATTCTATCTATCTAATGAAGATGGCACGAACGTACTATTGCAAGAATTCGTAAAAGAATCTGCTGGTACGGATATCCGTGTGTTTGTGGTTGGTAGCCGCGTGGTTGCTAGTATGAAACGCCAGAGCTTGGATGATGATTTTCGCTCTAATCTACACAAAGGTGGCGAAGGCACTCCAATTAAGCTGACTGAAGAAGAACGCAAAATGGCTATCCGTGCTGCAAAGGCTATGGGTCTTAATATTGCCGGTGTCGACATGATGCGTAGCGAGCGCGGTCCGCTTATTCTTGAAGTGAATGCCAGTCCTGGCTTTGGCATCGAAAAGGTAACTGGTCGTGATGTCGCAGGTCCGATTATCGAATATGTCGAGATGAACGCTAAACGTCGTACCAAAAAAGATAAAATCGGCGCGTAACCCCTTTTTAGCTTCTTTGCTATAATAAGGCTTATGATAATGCGGGCTGTGCGCATATGAGCCGACGAAGAGACGCCATGTCCTGGGGTGTAATTGCCTTGGTATTGATGCTCGTGTCTATGGCCGCTGTGTACGTCCTGTGGCCGCAGCTACAGCCGCACACGACGTTACATCTTGGTGATGGAATCTTCACGGCTCAAGTGGCTAAAACGCAAGCTGCGCGCGATAAAGGCCTAACAGGTACACCAAGCCTAAGCGTGGATAACGCTATGATCTTTGTTTATGATACGGACGGCAAATGGCCTATCAACATGAAGGATATGAATTTTCCCATAGATATCGTGTGGCTCAATAAAGACAAGCAGGTGATATACATCGTCAAGAATGTGCCACCAGAAAGCTATCCGTATCAACAGTTTGCGCCCAAAGATGATGCACGTTACGTAGTAGAACTTGCAGCTGGTGTAGTAGGGCAAAAATCCATCGATATAAACGCCACTGCGCAGTTTGATGAAAACAACCTACAGGGGATACAATTTTGAGCTTTGTGGCGATTTTTCTGATCGTTATTGCACTACTATTCGCTGTCGTGTTTTTTACTAAGCGACGATTTGGTGCACCAAGCTTGGCGCTTGCCGCCGGAGCGATGCTCAGTACGCTATGGGTGGGCGACCTAACGCCTATCATTGCCAACACTGGTATTCAAATTATTAAACCGCCTCTTTCGAGTGTGGTGTCGGCGGTACTTATCTTGCTACCGGCTCTTTTGCTACTTTCGAGCGGTCCGACATATAAAAATATGATCCAACGGGTGGTTGGTGCGCTGGCGTTTGCCGGACTGGCGATAGCGCTGCTACTTGAGCCACTTGGTTCGGCTCTGGTGATAGACGCTACTGGTAAACCAGTATATGAATTCTTCGTACAGTACCGCGCTGTTATCGTGACGGCCGGGCTTATCTTCGCGGTAGTTGACCTTCTCTTTACCAAAACATCGCGCCGTCATCACAAAGACAAGGAGCATTAGACGTTTTGTGACTCAGATCACAGTCTACGCATATCGTATGTGTAGTATCATGGTTATGTTATGTCTATATGTATACATGAAAATTGTGATCAATCCACGGTAGAAGAGCGGCCCAAAAAACTGCAAGGCGCGTTAGCGCTAAGTCAGCTCTACTGTGAGCTGCACTTAGAGGAGGCTTCTGAAGAAGCCGAGATCTCTCCGTTTCAGCAACAAATACTTGAAAATGAGTAGGCGCGTTTTGTCTAAATATTGACAAACACCCCTTAAAAGTGATATCTTTTTAAAGTTACCAACGCGTTGGTAGTACTTACTACATGGGTCCATAGCTCAGCTGGTTAGAGCACCTGCCTTTTAAGCAGGGTGTCGTGGGTTCAAGCCCCACTGGACCCTCCATGAAATTATAAAAAAGACTTCCTTTATTTGGAGGTCTTTTTATTTATCGCTGGCTATCCTTCGAGTTTTGAGAATCTGTCGGTGCGAGTTATCGAAACATATGCGACAAAAATTACAAACAATGTAATTAAAAACGCACAAACTGCAATATCTCCGTAGCCAAGGCCTCCGATCGAGATCGGTTTACCAAACCAATCTGCGAACGATGCGCCCACTGGTCGGGTAAAAATATACGCAAACCAAAAAGTTACGATAGGGTTTAGTTTAAACTTCCAGTAAAGAAGACATGGAACTGCAAAAATGGCTGTAAATAGAATACCTGATAATAAGAATCCCAGATTAAAGGTGAAGGCCGTAAGGTCGCCTGCGGCTGTTCCAAGTGCAAAAGTTAGGAGTACCACTAACCAGTAAAAACTCTCGCGCTTCTTTGTGTAAATACTGTGAATAGATAGCGTTTTCTCACTGCGATACCAAAGAGTAAAGGCTGCAGCGAGAGCGAGCGTATAGAAAGCGGTCGATATTGCATACGGTATACCAAATCCCACGTGTACGACATCAGCGCCCATTGTGCCCGCTATACTTACAGCTAAGGCGGTGAGCCAATAAATCGCTGGAGTATATTTTTTAGTTGTCAATTGCCAAGCAAGCATTATAACAAGGAGAATAAATCCTAGCCCAACTGCAATGTAGGGGCTAATTGTATTGACCAGATAATCCGAAGTTGCTTCACCGAGTGCAGTGGTAATAATTTTAATAATCCAAAAATATATGGTTAGCTTGGGTACTTTTGTAAGGACTTGCCAGGCCTCGTGCTGTGTCATGTTCATATCTCTTATCATATCTAATCAGATGCAAATCGCCCAGTCGAGTATAATTAAACATGAACATAATAAGGAGAAAAGCATGCAATCAAAACTCAACCCATATATTAGTTTTCAAGGTAACACTCGTGAGGCAATGGAATTTTATAAAACAGTCTTCGGTGGACAACTCACTCTCTCTACATTCGGAGAAGCTGGCATGACCGACCATGGCGTTAAACCAGATGAAATTATGCACGCCGCTCTTGTTGCAGATAACGGTATCACCATTATGGCTGCAGATGCTGCAACTGGCATGCGTGACTTTATCGCCGGAACAAATATGAGTCTTTCGCTTAGCGGTGAGAACGAAGAGGAACTAACTGGCTACTACGACAAGCTGGTAGGAGGTGGCAAAGTAGAGCAAGCACTTAGCAAAGCACCTTGGGGTGACATGTTCGGTATGTGTATAGATAAATTTGGTGTATTTTGGATGGTTAATATTACCGCAGCAAAATAGTCGGGTCACTCAAGTCTGTAAATTACCGCAATGTTTCGATTTTGCGGTAATTTATTATCCAGTCATCTTTAGTTATACTTAGTATGTCCGACTGGATGAGGAAAGGGCAAAACAGTGCTCGAGAAGAATCTGGCACATCAGGTACTCCGCACACTTCTGCGCCGAGGAAACGTGGAGGTGACGTTCTGGGACGACTCAGTTCGTCGCTATGCGGGGGTGAGGGGAGTCGACGAACCGGTGCTGCGGGTCGCTATCAAGGACCCCGGCATGGTTCGACGGATGCTCGTCAACGCAAGCCTCGCCATCGGCGAGGCCTACACCAACGGGCAGCTCCAGATCAGTGAAGACCAGCTCCCGCTGTTCTTCGAGCTGGTGGCTCGGAATCAGCCTACGGTGGCTGTACGTCAGCCGTTCCGCCGTCACCGCAACCACAAGGAGGCTCAGCAGAGCTACATCGAGACCCACTACAGTGTGGGTAACGACTACTACAAGCTGTTCCTCGACCCGACCTGTACGTACTCGTGTGCGTACTTCAAGGACTCGGAGGATGGCCTGGAGCAGGCGCAGCACCAAAAGATCGATCACGTGCTCCGCAAGCTGCGGCTTCAGCCCGGCATGCGGCTGCTTGACATCGGTTGCGGCTGGGGTCACCTGGCCGTCGCCGCCGCCAAGCAGTACAAGGCGCGAGTGTTGGGCATTACGCTCAGCACGGCACAACTGGCCGGCGCACGTGAACTGGCGGAGCGTGAGGGTGTGTCGCACCTGGTGCGATTCGAACTCATGAACTACCAGGACCTACCGATGGATGAGCCGTTCGATCGGATCGTGAGCGTCGGCATGTTCGAGCACGTGGGGCGCGGCAACCGTGATCAGTACTTCCGTAAGGTTGCGGAGCTGCTGGTTGACGGTGGCGTTTCGCTGCTCCACACGATCACACAGCAACGGTCTCGGCCTGTGGATGCATGGGTCGACAAGTACATCTTCCCCGGAGGATACTTGCCGACTGTCGCCGAGATCGAGGACGGGCTGGCGTCGCACGGTTTGTGGTCGGTCGACCGTGAGAACCTGTGGCAGCACTACGCGGAGACTCTGCGTATGTGGCGCGATGCACATCGCAAGAACCGTGCGCGGATCGTCGAGATGTTCGACGAGGCGTTCTACCGCATGCGGGACTTCTGGCTCGCAGGGTCCGAGGGTGGGTTCCGCTATGGTCAGCTTGGTCTGACGCAAGTGGTATTCACCAAGGGAAAGCCCGCCGACGGCGAGTGGCCCCTCACTCGGGCCTATCTGTACTGAGGTCCTCTCTCCTTCATCCGAGAACGTGGGATGGGGTGGGACTCTCCGCCGAAAGGTGTGAGAGTTCCACCCGGGAGTTATTTTTTCTTGTTACGAATCTTTTTTACGATAGAAACAATGATGATACTCGCTAGCGCGAGTAAAAGAATAATACCGATAAAAATTAAGAAATTATTTGACGCAGTATAACTAACGCGGCTTGATCCCGAAAGACTGGAAAAGATTATATTTACGGCAGATCTGATTTGTATAATTTCCATATGCTCTGATTATCTAGCCAAAGCAAATGATCTTCAAGTATTAGTGAAACTAAAAAATAAGAAGATTTCCTCTAGCAGCTATTCTTCATGCTATAATCCCCCTATAACGGTGTATTAAGGGAGATCAAAGAAGCATGGATGCTATCTACTATATAAGTGGCACACTAATGATGTTTACGCTTATAGGTCTTGTCGTAGCGACCATTTTCTTCTTCATAAAACCGCACCATCTTCAGAAGTCAAAACATATTAACAAACCGGTTTCACGTATGGTTATTGTTATGGTGGCTCTTGCTGTCATGCTAGTTACAATGTTTAGCTTCGGTACTGTTATGGCTGCCACTGAACCCGCTAGTGTTAAGCAGGCAAGGTTAGCCCAAGACACTGCGGACGCGCAGGCTCAGCAGCAGGCAAAGTCTACTGCTGATCAGCAGCGTCGAATCGAAGAAGACGCTAAAAAGCCGATCGCTAAAATTGAAACCAAAACAGAGGTCGTGCCGTTTGGCTCTATCGAGCAGCAGACAGACACTTTACCTTCGGGTAAAACCAAGGTTTCTGTTGTAGGTGCTGATGGTACACGTACTATTACTTACGAAGTGACTTATGTACAGGGAAAGGAAACGGCTCGAAAAGAAACGAAAAACGAAATTACTACACAGCCCGTTGCAAGGGTAACACTTATTGGAACATACGTAGCTCCACCGACAGCTCAGACATACACGTCACCTAGTACGAATACTTACACACCTCCTGCCCAAGCCACTAGTAGGATAGGGGCTACTTGTAACGACGGTTCACATAGTAACGCAACTGGTAGCGGCGCATGTTCACATCATGGGGGTGTGGCTCATTGGTTGTATGGGTAGGGTTTAACGCTGCAAGAAGTAAGCTAAGATCCTCTAGAAAGAGTGGTTTATATCTGTTATAATAAAGAAAATATATACTCGATGTAACCACGGGAGATCTTAATGTCAGGACACAGTAAATGGTCAACTATTAAGCGCGAAAAAGGCGCTAAAGACGCCAAGCGTGGCGCAGTATTTACTAAAATTGGTAACCAAATTGCCATTGCTGCTCGTAGTGGTGTCGACCCGGTTATGAACTCGGCACTTGCTCTTGCAATTGAAAAAGCAAAGCAAGCAAACATGCCAGCCGCTAATATTCAGCGTGCTATTGACCGCGTTGCAGATAAAAATGCGGCAACGCTTGAAGAAGCAACCTACGAAGCATACGGCCCGGGTGGTATGGGTATTATTATCGAGACCGCAACTGACAACAAAAACCGTACCTACCCAGAAGTTCGTTCTGCACTTACTAAAAATGGTGGAACAATGGCAGAACCTGGCAGTGTTGCGTTTCAATTTGCTCGTAAAGGTGTAATTCGTGTTGCAGCAAGTGGCGAGGACGCACTTTTGACCGTGCTTGATGCTGGCGCAGAAGATGCGATAGAAGATGAGGGTGAGCTTATTGTTTATACTGACCAAAAAGAACTCGCAAAAGTACGTACAGCAATTATGGCTGCTGGGCTTGAAGTAAAAGAAGCGGAACTGCAGTACGTTCCAAATGCACAAGTAGAAATTAGTGATCCAGAAGTTGCTCGCAAGGCGCTAAAAGTTATGGACGCGCTTGATGATCTTGACGACGTTGTAAACGTACATACCAACGCTGACATTACTGTTGATGTTGAAGAGTAACGTATACTAAAGCTATGAGAATCATCGGTATCGACCCCGGCACGGGCATTTTAGGTTTTGGGGTTGTGGATGTGATAAAGGGTAAGGCACGCATGGTAACGGCGGGTGTCATTACTACGCCGGCACATACACCGATAGACGAGCGGCTTGAAGAGATTTTTGATGGACTTACTGAGATTATTGCTGAGACTAAACCTGAGGTAATGTCGATAGAACAGCTGTTTTTTGCGCGTAACGTAACGACGGCAATTAGCGTAGCGCAGGCAAGGGGCGTGGCTATACTTACTGGTCGTAAGGCAAAGCTGCCGATTGCGGAATATACGCCAATGCAAATTAAGCAAACTCTTACTGGATATGGTAAGGCAGATAAAAAGCAGGTGCAAGAAATGGTACGAATACATTTGGGTCTAAAAGAAGTACCAAAACCAGACGACTGTGCTGATGCGCTAGCGGCAGCTATTACGTATTCTATGATGAGCCGGGGGCAGTAAACTTACTATATAAACTAAAGCATGTTACCATGAAACTCTAACGCTTTTATAGGGGAATTTTGAATGGTCCGACTGAGTGCCGAATTATCCGAAAAATGTGCCGTAGCTGGAGTATGGGGGAGTAATGCTGCTGCCAGACTCACGGCTTCTATGTTAGAAGAGTTGCAACACCGTGGTCAGGATGGGACGGGGATTGTAACGTGGGATAATGAAGGCGAATTGTTGCGCCATGTAAAGCTAGGGTTGGTAGTGGAAGCATATCCAGAGGTTACGCTCCAAAGTCTTGAGGGTAGGGCAGCGATTGGACATAACAGGTACGCCACAAGTGGTAGTGCCTCTGACCTTGAGCATATTCAACCGTTTGCTGATGCTAAGACGAGTTGGGCACTGGCTCATAATGGTAATTTATCGGTGATTAAATCACTGGCTGATTTTTTGGTTTCTAAAAATATGCCGATAGAGTTGTTGAATGATTCTGGCATGATGCATGCGGCTATAGGTTATTACCTGCAAGCGGGAAGTGGAGTAGTGGAGGCAGTGGAACGCGTCTTCCCTCTTTTGGTTGGTGCCTTTTCATGCGTGGCACTGCACGAGGAAAAACTCGTGGCTTTTCGTGATGCGTATGGCATTCGTCCGCTTTCGTATGGCAAGCTACCTGGCGGTGGTTATGCAGTTGCCTCGGAAACTCGTGCCTTAGATGCGCTTGGGGCTACTGACCAAACGGACATCTCGCCAGGCCAGCTGATCGTTTTTAGTAGCGCGGGCATAGAGACTGTACGGATAGTACAGTCCAACCCAAAGTTGGACATTTTTGAGTTAGTGTATTTTGCGCGTGGTGACAGTCGTTTATATGGACGGATAGTCGAAGACGTGAGGTATGACTTTGGTGTACAACTGGCGCGTGAGCAGCCCGTTGGGGGAGATACTACGTCGACTATTGTAGTGCCTGTTCCGAGATCAGCGATCCCGGCAGCAGAGGGTTATGCAAGGGAAAGTGGCTTAAAATACGTGGAGGGAATTAAACGTTCTAGTCGTCTACGTACATTTATTAAGCCTGACCAAGAGGAGCGAAGGCAGGCTGTCTGTGAAAAGTTAGTCCCCGACCCTACCGTTTTGAACGGCAAACGAGTGGTGCTTATTGAAGATTCTATTGTACGTGGCATGACACTGGGCGTACTTATTGAGATGCTACGCGAGGCCGGCGCGGCCGAGATCCACGTGCGGATTAGTTCACCGCCGGTGAAGTTTCCTAACTTTTATGGCATAAATATGCCGTCACAGGCCGAACTTATTGCACACGGTCGGACGATAGAAGAGGTTTGTGAGGCTATTGGGGCAGACTCTCTTGGGTATCTTTCGGTTGAGGGTATGCTCATGGCTACCAAGTGTTCGCCTGAATCATTCGATGTATCGGTTTTTACTGGCGAATATCCGATAGAGATTGGCAGCCACCAACGAGAAATTACTACAGATAAACGAGTAGCCCTTACGGTATAATATAACCGCTCGGCGGTTTGCTATAGTGTTCTTTAAGGTTAACGTATTATAATAAGTGCATGGTCCGTAGAGGAAGATATACAAAGCGAGTATCTCGCGTTACTCGCATAAAACGATCGGCAAAAAGATCGTGGCGCTGGTTTAAGAGTTTATCTAAAAAGAAAAAGGCATTATTGATTGGGACGCCCATATTGGCGTTTTTGATTTTGACGCCGCTTATTACGTACATTTACTACTACAACGATATCGGTGATCAAACGCGATTGATGAATAGTAATAATACCGGCATTGCGCTTACTGATAAGAATGGTCAGGTTATTTACAGCGTAGGCCGGGCTGAACATCGCGATATCGTGCCGCTTGACCAGATTTCTAAGTACACGCAACAAGCACTCGTTTCATCTGAGGATAAAAATTTTTACAGTGATGGCGGTTTTTCAATTACAGGCACGTTGCGCGCACTATTTAGTGACGTGAGTTCGGGAAGTATTGCCGGCGGTGGTTCAACCATCACACAGCAGCTTGCAAGGGCAACGTTACTATCTAACCAGCAAACGATTTTACGTAAATACCAAGAGCTGACAATCTCGATTGCCATTGAACAGCGGTATTCTAAAGATCAAATTCTTGATATGTACCTTAACTCGGTATTCTGGGGCGGAACTGACTTCGGTATCCAGTCAGTAGCTAAAACGTACTTCAATAAAGCACCAAAAGATCTTGACTTGGCTGAAAGTGCAATGATAGTCGGGGTGCTTCCAGCGCCTAACGCGTACTCGCCGGTTACAGGCAATCCCACCTATGCGAAAGATCGCCAAACCTATGTGTTAAAACAGATGGTTCAAAATGGCTATATTACAGCGGCCCAACAGCAAGCGGCTTTGAATGAACAGCTGACCTACGCCCCCGTCCAGGCTCAGGCGGCTGGTGAGGCGCCGGCATTCAGCCAGATGGTGCTGCAACAGCTGTACGATAAATACGGTGAAGAGCAAGTGATGCGTTCTGGTTATCAGGTAAAGACAACGCTTGATCTAACCTTACAACATACCATCGAAGGCAATATTAATGATCACCTGGCATATATTCAGCGCAACGGTGGCTCGAATGCCAGTGCGGTTGCAATAGATCCGACGTCGGGTGAAGTGCGCGCGCTCGTGGGAAGTGCTGATTACAATAACCCAGATTGGGGTAAGGTGAATATGGCCACAACGGCGCGTCAGCCGGGATCGAGCTTTAAATCTATTTACTATAGTGAAGCATTGGCTGAAGGCGTGATTACGCCGGCCACTATCCTGCAAGATGTCCCGACCGACTTTAACGGCTACAAACCACTCGATGCTGACAAGAAGTTTCGTGGAAGTGTAACGGTTCGGCAAGCAATTAGTCAATCTCTCAATATTCCAAGTGTTGAAGTATTACAAAAGCTTGGCATAGACAAGGCTGTGCAGGCGGCTAACCGTATGGGAATCAGTAGTATTGATGCGAGTAAAAATTACGGATTGTCACTGGCGCTTGGTGCAGCCGAGGCTCCGCTAACGCAAATGACTAATGCTTACGCGGCGTTCGCCAATCAAGGACAGCAGTTCGACACAACTCTTATCCAGCAAATTAATGACAAGTACAACCAGAAGATTTTTACGGCTGACGAAAAGAGTAAACAGGTGGTTAGTCCGCAGGCTGCGTATCTTATATCGAGTATCTTGTCGGACTACAATGCACGCGCGCCTATCTTCGGATCATCCCTAACTGTTTCTGGACGTACTGCAGCGGTTAAGACTGGTACGACCGACGATGACCGCGATGCTTGGACGATTGGCTATACACCGCAACTAGCAGTTGGCGTATGGGTCGGGAATAATAATAATCAGCCAATGTTGAATGGTGGTTCTGGTATGGCTGGTCCTATATGGGTGAATACGATGAAGACGGCTTTGAAAGGAATTCCGAATACTGCGTTCCCGATTCCTTCTGGTGTAATTCAAAAACCGGTTTGTTATGGCACTGGTAGTCTCGCGAGCGGCTCGAGTTCCAATACGTATAACGAATACTTCTTGGCTTCGGCATTGCCTACTACAACTTGCGATACGACTCAACAAAAAACCGAAACTCAAACACAGGATACAACGACCAGTAATCCATCCAACAACGCCAATAGTAGTCAGACAACAACTAACGATACTACGACAACATCTGGCGGTGCAGGCGGAACAGGAACAGCGGGTACGGGGACGACCGGCGCGGATACTGGCGGAACAACAGGTACGGGCTCGACTGGAACCGGAGGAACTGGAACTGGTGGTGCGAATGGAACCGGCACAGGCGGATCTGGATCTGGTGGTACGGGCATACTTCCGGTAAAACCATAACACGAACTCTCATTGTCTAGTCTTATTAAACGATACGCATGCTTTCACGTGTTTGTATGTTTATGTATTATAAGGTTATGATTAAAAACTCTTCATCGGAAAGCAGCATGCAAATATGAATCAACAGACGAACCATAGTGAAGGCATGTCATTATTTACCGCTGTACTTGAGGCTCAACAGAGGCGTGTGGACCGTGGCCTTATGAAGCCACTTGTACGTGACTGGGAAGCGTGCCTTAGCTTTGCCTATCACACTCAAGAGGAGGCATGGGAAGTCGTTCGTGAACTTCCCCGTCGGGAGTGGAAAGATCAGGAAGTCGTACCAGAGGATCTTTTATCGGAGATTGTAGATACGCAAATTCAACTATTGACCACTCTTGCGTATGCTGGGTTTAAGGAACAAGATTTAATCGATGGAGTTTTAGAGAAACTGCAGGCGAAACGAGCAGACTGGAACAAGTGAGGATTAGAGAGTATGTGTGACTTGCGCGAGGGTGTGTCATAATAGTATCTATGATTGCACATGTTTCTGGAGTTGTTGCTGAAAAGTTTGGTTCCTCTGTTATTGTAGATGTTCATGGCGTGGGATATGAAGTAAGTGTTGCGGTGGGTGACTATGAACAAGCGCTACTAAACGAACCGATGAAGTTTTATACCTATCATCACATTCGCGAACAGTCGCAGGAATTGTTTGGTTTTACCAGTCTAGCTGCTAAAAAATTGTTTGAGATGCTGATTACCGTGCAGGGCGTTGGTCCTAAGGCTGCGCTTTCGATTTTGAGTCTTGGAGATAGTGAGCAGGTGCGTAATGCAATCGCGAACGGTGACAGCACATACATAACCAAAGCAAGCGGTGTTGGTAAGCGAATCGCCGAACGTGTAGTCGTAGATCTGACCGATAAGGTTGGGTTAGCGCTGAGGACTGATGTGTCCGCAGTTGGCATATCACAAACTCTTCTACATACCGACGAAGCGCTCGAAGCGCTTATGGCACTCGGCTATAACCTTAACGATGCTACCCGCGCACTCGAAAGCGTGCCTATGGATCTTTCTACTGCCGACCGCGTAACGCAAGCATTGAGGGGTTAGAGTGCAACAATTTAAGAAAATATATTGGGGAAGTGATAGTTCAACGTTGGCTCAATTCGAAGCTGGCAGCGATATGCCGGCTGTTGAACTTATAACGGCGTGTATGGTTGCTGCAATTTATGAGAGTGCACTCGTTATGTCACGTCCAGAACGTGGTTGGGGGCTACTAGGCGGACACCGCGAAGAGGGTGAAACGGCCGAGGAGTGTGTGCGACGCGAAGCAATGGAAGAGGCTGCAGTTGAGCTAGGTGATCTTATCCACGTCGGCGGATGGCGAATTAAAAAGCTATTTGAGTCACCGGAGAACGCCGGGTATCCACTCGAAGCATATCAGCCTCTTTTTGTTTCGCGAGTAGTAAATGTAAAAGAATATGTTCCACAGCTAGAGATTTTCGAACGAGCATTTGTGCCGCTTGAAAGAGTTGCGGAGTATCATCATGCATTTGATGATTTTGCAGAGGTACACGATTTTTTACAAGCACACCCGGATTTCAAACGAATAATCTAGGCCTTTTGAGCGGGTGTCGTAATCCCACTGGAACTTGTTTGAACTACTGTTTCGGTGACCAAATCTCGAAAGAAGCCCTTGATACGAGCATTGATAAGAATCTTCTCGCTTTTCGATAGACTATAGCTTACAGGTTTGAGTTTTGTAAGTAGTCTGCTTAGCTCGGTAAGTTCAAGCTCTGGAAGGTTGATGGAGTGAAACTCACGTACATGTTTTGTGAGCGTGTCTCGAATGAGTAGGTTGAGGTCATCTGCGAATAAAGGCAGGCCTGTCATAAGGATAGGTCGATCTTTTACCATTGCATAAAGAACTTGAAGGCCGATCTCATTACTGATCGGGCCGTCATTGTATATGATATGGAATGCCGAGTGTTCTATGGATTTGTAAAAGTCCACCTCCTTTTCGTAGTGCTGCCACGCAACCTTCATATTGGTCTTATGAAAAAGTGACTCATCCTGGACGGATTGAGTCACTTTAATGCCTATATGAGCAAGCATGGTTTTGAGCGCAAAAAGCGCCTTATTACCGGGTCGAATGTTGCCGCTGATTTGCGTGGCTATGTTCATGCTATCACTCCACTTATACTGTATGTATGATTATAGTCCATACATAGTCATACGTACAGGGGCTTTTTGTTACTATAGTCGAGTTTCCTGTATTTCAACCCTCGCTGGCTCTCGAAGAATATGGGCAAGCATACGGTCGGTTTTTGAATGTCGAATAAAAACAAATTTCATGATGCGTGAGTGCTGCTTGAGTGATTCTGAGTTATTTACGACGACTAATGTCTCGCTCCAAAAGTTCACGGATAATTTCTGACTTATTTTTGCCAGTTTCGTAAGAGGTATCGCGAAGGTATTTATAAATTCTTCGGTCTAAGATCATGTTAAACCGAAGATCCTTTTCAGGGATGCTATTTTGTTTGATGAATTTTGCGACAATAGTCTGCAGTTCGTCGGTATTAGAGTACTGGTGGACGGTTATAAACTTATTCTCTACACCTGAAATAAATCGATCTTTAATTTGTGACCGGGTAACAATAAGCGTTGGTTTTTTATGTTGGGCCGCTATGTATGCTTGCAGGCCTTGACTAGAACGAGCTTGGGTAGCCTCTACAACAACAAGGTCGGATTTTACGATCGCATCTAGGTTATCGTTGAGGATGCTCTCCCAGTCTACGTCATCATCATGGATCTTATTCTTAGTGCGGCTTGCGGCTGCTTCAAGCCAGTTCCTAAAGACTATCGCATGATTGTCGTATACCGCTTGTACAATCGCCTGCAGATAGATTGCGTCGTCTTCAAATTTACGAGCACTTCCGGTGACATGTACTTGTGTCGTAAAGTTAACCACGATTACCCTCTGCCTTTCGTTTAATGATCGCGCGGATTATCTCAGAGCGACTTTTACCAGTTTCGTGCGAGACTTCCTCGAGATATTTGAAAATTTGACGAGTAAGAAACATATTAAACCGAAGATCTTGGGTGTAAACGGTATTCTTGCGTAAGAACTCATCGACGGTTTGTTTCAAGTCAGTGCCGTCGGAGTATCGTTTATAAGTAAAAAGAGGATTGGTAATGCCGCTAACTGTATCGCCGTGTGTGGAGTGTCGAGATATTGCGAGCACCGGTTTTTTATGTTCAAAAGCTGCGGCAATAAGAAATCCTTGGGAAAACGAATAGTGAGTAAGTTCTACAATTACGACGTCGGCTCGAATGACAGCGTCTAGATTTGCCTCGACGTAAGGCGTCCAGTCGGGAATAACGATAGATTCCTTTTGCCGGGCAATGGCGGCTTCTAGCCAGCTATGGGCAAGGACGGCACCATGATCGTGGACCGTCTCGATGATTTGCTGAAGATAGGTGGTGTCAACTTCTGAATCTCGAAGACTACCGGCAATATGAACGATCACTACACCGGTTCCTGCTTATCGATTTCCTGTTCTAGCAGTTCACGAATAATTTCTGACTTATTTTTGCCAGTTTCGTAGGAAACTTCACGTAGATACCCATAGATTTGTCGATCAATAAAAAAGTTAAACCGAAGATCCTTTGTATTGATAGTGTTTGCTTTTACGAATTTAGCTACGATCTTTTTGAGATCATCGCTATTGTCGTAGTGTGCGGTGGTTAAAAGTTTATGCTTAATACCGTATACCAGCTTGCCTCGAATATTCTCGCGTGTGAGGAGAAGTATGGGCTTTTTTTGTTGCAAGGCTTGTGCAGTGTAGAATCCCTCCTGAAAACCGTAGTTGGTGGCTTCGATAATGACAACATCAGAGCGTGTAATAGCTTCGCTATTCTCTTTATGAACATCATCCCATTCGACTTTTGTGTCATCTCTGATGATATTTTTATCGATGCGGTTTTGAGCAGCACTAATCCAATCGCGCGCAATGACCGCACCACTATCATGAATAACCTCAAGAATAGTATGGTAGAAGGGAAGGTCTCCCGTAAGATTGCTTGCGTTACCGATAATCTGGATAATCATGTAAGTATATTTTAAAATATCTTTATATTTTTATCAATAGCGACGTACTAACTCACCACCTTTGCAACATAAAAAGAAGATAGATGGCGTTAGCCATCTATCCCAAAAAAGCAGGCACTCCGTATACTGTGTTTACGACTAAATAAATACAGAAAGGAGGCCTGCCATGGCCTATTCTACCAAT